>NZ_JBDLZX010000009.1:0-145536 GCF_040045115.1 Flavobacterium adhaerens
GACGGTATTTTGGAGACAAACTCTTTGACAGACTAGTAATTGCGAATATAACAGGTGCATAAACGGATAATCAGATTATGTTATCAAATTATCGTACAAGACTAGGTCATTCTGCTAATCATTAAAAAAAAGCTTCTCAATTTTGAGAAGCTTTTTTTTGTTTTGCGAATTTGTCTAAACTAACAAATCTCTATATTTTAATATATGTTTTGTAAGTATAGGCAAACTTATGATTATCGTCTGTTGGGTTAAATTCGGATTGCACTTCTTTCCATTGTTTAGGATCAATTTCCGGGAAAAAGGCATCGGCTTCAAAACTATGATGAACTTTTGTAATGTCAAGCTGATCTGCATAAGGAAGTCCTAATCTATAAATTTCTCCTCCGCCAATTATAAACGATCTTTCGTTTTTAGGACATGCGGCAATTGCTTTTTCCATGCTATCAACAACAATACAGTCTTTTGGTTGGTAGTCCTTTTGTCTGGTTATTATGATGTGAGTTCTGTTAGGTAATGGTTTAGGGAAACTTTCGAAAGTTTTTCTTCCCATAATAATATGATGTCCAGTTGTTACGGATTTGAATCGTTTAAAATCATTTGGTAAATACCAAACTAAATCATTGTCTTTCCCAAGAGCGTTGTTTTCTGCAATTGCAGCAATTATAATAAGCATAATCTGGTTTATTTAGGGTTGTTTTCCTCAATTTTAGATTGTAATTGAGCAATTTTTTTTTGTTGTAAAGCTACAAGCCTATCTATTTGATCTCTTTCCCAAGATTTGTTCATAAAGCGATCAGTAATAAAAACTTTGATGAAATGTAATATGAAAAGGAACAGCCATATCGTAATTGCCCAAATGCATAGATTGATATTTATTCCTGTTTCAAAAAAATACACAGCAATAAATAAAAAAATACTGCAAAGTGAAAAAAAAACAAAATGATAATACAATCGTTTTTTTTGTTTAATGCGTCTTCTAGCATATTCGTATTGTTCGTGTAATTCCTTTTCCATAAAAGTTGAATTTTGTTTATAAAGATAGAATTTATTTTTAAATGTTACTATTTTCACTATCCAATCTTGATTTGTAAATCCTTGAATTAAATCGAATGTATTTTTTTTTCAACTTTATTTTTTTTTACAATAAAAAAACACTCTTTTTTTTGCTAATATACTAAAAATGAGGCTGCTTGTGTAAGGGTTGAAAATATTTGCTTAACTTGTTATACCATTAAAAACGAAATAGTTATGTCTGTAAAAAAACAATTTGTAAAAACAAAGCCAGTTTGTAAAGTTACATTTTCTGTTCCGGCAAAAGAGGCTAATCAAGTTTCTGTAATTGGAGATTTTAACAATTGGAAAATTGATGAAGGTGTATTGAGTAAATTAAAAAACGGTACTTTCAAAGGGACTTTTGAAATAGGAAAAGATTCTACATACGAATATAAGTATGTGGTTGATGGGAATTATGTGAATGAACCTGAGGCTGATTCATTTAAATGGAATGATTATGCTGGTGCAGAAAACAGTGTATTGGTAGTATAGTATAAAAAAATCCGCAACTGCGGATTTTTTTATACTGCTACATTTCCTTTGATAAGGTCATGAGGTTCGTAGTTTTCTAATGTAAAATCATCAAAGTCAAAATCGAAGATGTTTTTTATATTAGGATTTAAGATCATTTTTGGTAACGGTCGAGGTTCGCGAGAGAGTTGTAATTCTAACTGCTCAAAATGATTGTTGTATATATGAGCGTCGCCAAAAGTATGTATAAACTCGCCTACATCAAGATCACAAACTTGTGCAATCATCATCGTTAGTAAAGCATACGATGCTATATTGAAAGGTACTCCCAAAAAGATATCTGCACTACGCTGGTACAATTGACATGAAAGTTTGCCTTTGGTTTCGCCTTTAGTTTCATCTGGAGATGCTACATAAAACTGAAAAAAAGCATGACATGGCGGTAGTGCAGCTTTGTTATTTGCTACATTTTCCGCAAAGGATTTTGATGTATTTGGTAAAACAGATGGATTCCACGCCGAAACTAACATTCTTCGGCTATTTGGATTTGTTTTTAATTCATTAATAAGTTCCGAAATTTGATCGATTTCTTCGCTATTCCAATTGCGCCATTGATGACCGTAAACTGGGCCTAAATCGCCATTACTATCTGCCCAAGCATCCCAAATTTTAACTCCTTTTTCTTGTAGGTATTTGATATTGGTATCGCCTTTTAAAAACCAAAGCAATTCGTAAATAATAGATTTTAGGTGTAATTTTTTGGTAGTTACCATTGGGAAACCCTCACTTAAATCAAAACGCATTTGATAGCCAAAAACACTTTTTGTCCCAGTTCCAGTTCGATCACCTTTTTGGCAACCATTTTCCATTACATGTTGTACTAAGTCAAGATATTGTTTCATAATAGTATTACTCTGTTGCTTGTTTAACCGTTTTATCGATTTAATGATTGGTATTATCTTTTAGAAATTTCATCTCGAATCTTAGCTGCTTTTTCATAGTCCTCTTGCTCTACAGCTTGTCCTAATAATTCGTTTAACTCTTGTAAGCTGTGATTAGAATAGGTGTTGCCTGATTCGTTGCTTTCGGCAGAGCCAAATGTTTCGGGATTCGAAAGGATGTCTTCTATTTCATTAGAAGGGTCGTTTTCAAGAGGATTCGCTTTTAAATATATACCTGCCTTATCTAAAATGTTTTTGTAAGTAAAAATAGGTGCGTTAAAACGTATTGCCAATGCTATTGCATCAGAAGTTCTGGCATCAATAATTTCTTCGATTTTATCTCTTTCGCAAATAATACTTGAATAAAAAACACCGTCAACAAGTTTGTGAATAATGACTTGCTTTACGATGATATCGAAACGTTCTGCAAAATTTTTGAATAAATCATGAGTCAAAGGACGAGGAGGTTTAATTTCTTTTTCTAGTGCAATTGCAATAGATTGTGCTTCGAATGCTCCGATAACAATAGGCAGTTTTCTTTCCCCTTCAACCTCATTTAGGATTAATGCATATGCACCATTTTGAGTTTGACTGTATGAAATTCCTTTTATAGATAGTTTAACTAAGCTCATGTTGGTTTGGTGAAAGTACTAAAGTACTTTATGTTATAGTGTGTCTTAATTTTGTTTGAAATATAGTGCAATTTTAATCAAAATATATGGAACAAAAAAGCTACCTAAAACAAAGATACAATTATCTTATTTTTGGGTAGCTTAATTTATTGTAGAAATTAAATTTTAGGCTTGTTGTTCTTTAAAAGCTTTGAATTTGGCTATTAATTGAGGTACAATTTCGAATGCATCTCCTACAATTCCATAATCGGCAACTTTAAAGAATGGTGCTTCAGGATCGTTATTGATAACCACTTTTACTTTTGAAGAGTTGATTCCTGCAATATGTTGAATGGCTCCAGAGATCCCGATGGCTATATACAAGTTAGTTGCAACAGGTTTTCCAGTTTGCCCTACGTGTTCACCGTGAGGTCTCCATCCTAAATCGGATACTGGTTTTGAACAAGCTGTTGCAGCACCCAATACACTTGCAAGATCTTCTATAATGCCCCAATTTTCAGGACCTTTTAGGCCACGCCCTCCCGAAACTACTATATCGGCATCGGCAATAGAAACTTTGCCAGAACCTTTTTCGACTGAGGTCACTTTTACACCAAAATCAGCGTCACTAATAGTTGGGGTAAAATCTTCTTCGGTAAGTGATGAAGGGTTTTCAAAAATACCATATGAGTTTTTTCCAATTGATAATACTTTTACATCAGTGTTGATTTCGGTGATGTTGAAAGCTTTGTTAGAAAAAGCATTTCTTTTTACTTGAAATGGAGAAGTACTAACAGGTAATCCAACAACATTTGATGCATAACCAGCTTCCAAACCAACAGCAACTAACGATGCCATATAGATACTATCTGTTGTAGAAGATAGTAAAACCACTTTTGTAGCTTCCTTTTGGGCAGCTTGTTTGATGACATCAGCGTATGCTTTGGCTGTAAAACCACTTAATTTGTCATTGCTTACTTTTAGTACTTTATCAACCCCGTATTTTGCTAATTCAGAAACATCTCCTGCATTTACGGTTACAGCTGTTACTGTAGTTCCTAAAGATTCGGCAACCTTTTTAGCATAAGAAGCTAATTCTAATGCCACTTTTTTAAATTTTCCTTCTGCTGATTCAGCGTATATTAATATTGACATGATGTTTAGGATTTAATGATGGAAAAATTGAAAGATTTAAAAAATTCAAAATTTCGTAATTCATAATTATTAATTCGTAATTAAATTACTTTTGCTTCGTTGTGTAACAAATTGATTAATTCATCAAGATTGTCAGCCGAAATTAATTTAACTGCTGATTTTGGAGCAGGTTTTTCAAACTTTACCGCTTTTGTATTTATTGATGCTGCTACAGGTTCAAGTACGGTTAGTGCTTTTGTTCTGGCAGTCATAATGCCTCTCATGTTTGGAATACGTAAGTCTTTTTCTTCAACTAATCCTTTTTGAGCTCCAATAATCAATGGCAAAGAGGTAGATACAGTTTCTTTTCCTCCATCAATTTCGCGTACTGCTGTTACATTAGTACCATCTACAGTAAGGGCTGTGCACGAATTTAAAAAGTTATAACCCAAAATTCCAGCTATCATTCCAGGAACCATTCCGCCGTTATAATCCAATGATTCTTTTCCAGCAATTACAATATCATACCCTCCATTTTTGATTACTTCTGCCAATTGTTTGGCTACAAAAAAACCATCAGTAGGGTTGGCATTTATTCGAATTGCTTCGTTGGCACCAATAGCTAATGCCTTTCTTAAAGTTGGTTCAGTATCTGATCCTCCAACATTAACTACCGTTACTGTAGCTCCTTGTTGCTCTTGAAACCAAATGGCACGTGTCAATCCGAATTCATCATTTGGATTGATTACATATTGAACTCCATTGGTGTCAAATTCAGTATCTCCGTTAGCGAAGTTAATCTTTGAGGTAGTATCTGGAACATGACTAATGCAAACTAATATTTTCATAATTATATATATTAAATTCTTTTTATCTCAGACAAATTTAAAAAATTAATCGAATAAAATATTATGCGTGCATAATATTTTATATAACTATTACGATTTCGTAATTAAAATAGTATTGTAATGTGTTTTTATTTAAAAAAATATAATTAATGAATTGAATTTTGTGAATAATAACAATTTATAAAAATTGTCGACAGAAAGTGAAATCACTATTTTTAGTGAGAAGCATTACTGTCATTGGTTTTATTTTTGAAAAAAAAGAACCCATGTTAGCACTCTCATTACAAGCAACCAATCTACAGGAAGTATTTGAAAATTCGCATCGTGTAGAAATTATGTCTGTTACAAGAACTGATACAAGTTGCCTTGCATTGTTAAATGTTTGGAAAACTGATAAATATGCTTCTATAGAACAAGAAATTGTTTGTTTTGATGGAATTGAAATTGTTGACATATTAGCTGGTATTACCGAAAAAGAAACACGCTGGCAATGTATTTACGGTCTTGAAAACAAAAAATTTTGGATAGGAAGTACTTATAAAGATTATACAAATCCTGCAAAATTATTTTTGTTCGAGAAAGAAAAACTCATAAAGTCTCTATTTTTTGACAAAGGCTATAGCACCGAAATAATAAATATTGAACCAAGTCTCGATGAATCACTTTTAATTGTAGGCAATTGGTATGAATTGGTAAAATCAGGCAGCCATGACGATTTTTGGCCTCAACGATGGGAAACTAAAATCACTAAGGAAGGGGAAGATTATATCGAAAATGAGAGACCTTCAATTTATCGAAACTATCTTCCTGATATTATTTCAGATCCAACTTCAAATACTTTTTATGCCATTGAGAACTATGGTGTTTCTAAATATACCTCAGATGAGAAATTGCTTTGGAACCAAGGTTTAGGACATGTTCAACAAGAAGGTTTGATGCCAATAAATAAAATGGCTCTCTTTTATAGGACTCAAAATGGAGAAATCTTCTCCGATGGTGTTTGGTTTTCGGGAATGGATCATACTATAATTGATCGATCAGCAAGAAACCCTTTTTTTGGGCGAGTTACAGCTGGTGGAACAATTCTATCATTCACTCATTTGTTAAATGACTTTCCTGAGATTCATAAAATACACAAAATCATATCTGGCAAGGATAATAATTGTTTATTAATTGGGGAAACCTTACATATTGGTAGAGGGAAGAGTATGTTTCTACTATATATTCAGTATTCGAATGGGGCTTTTGCTAAACAAATCAAGTATCTCAATTTTTGCACTAATGATTTACAACTTTCTATTGGAGATTTCCCTTGGTTTGAGGGGCATTATTTGGAAGTAAAACAGATTTATCCTAATAGCTCTCACCTAGAAGATTTGAAAGAGATTATCATTTTTGGGAATGTATCTCATTTGAAAAATAGAGACAAGGGAATGGTTTGGTCTGTAAAAATGAAAAGAAAATTGATTTAGCAAAAAAGTATTTTAATTTTTTGGAGTTACTTTATTTAAAAGGAAGCGCCTGTTTTTCAAAGTAATAATTGGTAAAAACATAAATGAAAAACTATAGTATTTATAAAAAGACAACACCAGTATATTTTAGTGGAGAGATTGCTTATCCACTAGGGTTTGTACTGTTGGCATCGATTGTTAGTTATGGTTTGTTCTATATTTTCGGAGTAGGGTTGGCCATTGCTTTCAATATCGTTGTTTCGTTTTGTGTCTATTTTTATCTGTTTTATTATGGAAAATCGAATACCAAGATAACCCTAGCTTTTGTCATTGGGTTTCTACTCATCCTTTCGGTATTATTGTTTGTAGATTATGGCGTTTATTTGTTGGTTTTATACCAAAAGACAGGAGTTTTTAATGACTTGTATTTTCAAATGTGGTTGGCAACCTTATTAGGAATTCCTGCTTTTTATTACGGTTTTCAGTATGGGCGCTATTATTTTTTAGAATGGCGAATGGCCGAAAATTATCTAAGAGTCTCTCTTGATATCGATTATGACCGAGAATTACTAACGTATATTGATGCTATTGAGTTTGCAAACACTTCAAAACATAGAAGATCAAATATAAAATTAGACCGACCTCCTTGTTTCTATTCGGAAACAGAATTAGCGGAAATGGAAAGTTGTAGAGTACGAAATTATAATTTAGAAAAGAGTGCTTTTAGCGAAACCATACACATTCCGTTTGCAGCCAATAGACTCAAATTGTCCTGGTATTCATTAATTGAAGATGAATATTATGATATAGAATTGGATTTCCCTTTTGAGAAATTAATACTCGAAAAACAGAAATATCCAACCAATGTTATGAGTGCATTGAGAGGAAAAAAAACCAAACCATTGACACTTCATATTTATATAAAAGGAGGAGTGCGCATTTTTAATTCTGATACCATTTTGATCGATCATTCTAAAAGCAGCCCAATTTATATTGCAGAAACAGAGCGTCATAATAAAATAGTACTGCATCGCAATTCGCATGAATTTTATAGTAATCCCGAAGCGTTTTTGAATTTGATACAAAATATTAGAAGCAGCGGTAGAATCGAAGAGCGATTTTTAATCAAAAACAAATTATTTTGTTGGGGAATGCAGGTTTCGGGTTTTGATACTGCTAATTTTTTTGAAATTTCGGATGTTTCTTGTAATGAATTTCGAAGCGAAATAAACGGTTTAGAAACTTCAGAGCCAAGATTCCTGCCTAATAAAATAGAAGTTGTTTATCCGGGCAATACTTTATTTCGTTGGCTGGTTTTGCGGATCAATTCTCAAAGACTCTTTCATTCTATCAAAGAAATGGTGAATGAAAATGAAGAAACTCCTATTCAATTTGAGTTATCGTTTTTTGAAATTTTAGGCAAAACAGAGTTGCAATTTACAATCCGTTGCAATGAAAAGGCTATAATTTTTACCGATTGGGAAATTCAAATTGACAAAGCTCGAAAACAAAGCATGAATGCTCATGTTTTGCAAAAAGGAAACGGTAACTAAGCAATTATCAGTTGGTAGAGTCGTCACTTTTTTTAGAAAAAAGAGAATATAAATTTTAGAAAATTATAGTATGCTAGAATTAAAATTACAGTCAAAAATTGAAAATGAATTAAAGGGTATTCTTCACGATGCCATAGTATCTGAGAATATCAAACCAGATTCTTTACGGATGGTAATTTTATCGTTTGATTCTTCTTTTGAAAGATTGAATGTGTATGCTTTGAACGAGTGGAAAAATTATTTTCTAGAGAAAGAACATTCAATAATTGGCACAATAAACATTGCACAATGGCTTGATGTGGCTGATTATGTTTTTGAAAATAAATATTTGATAGACTCTTCCTGTGATGAACTTTCTAAAACATTCGAAAAAAAATATTTAGAAACGCCACCAGTAATTACCTTCAAACATTTGACTACTGTTGATGAATTATATACTTCATTTTTAGTTTGCCTAAGAGAAGAGTTGTTAATTCAAATAGAGAATGCTATTGCAAACGTGGCTACTACTTTTTCGCAAGAACATTTTCGCCATGTTGTTGGGTTTTTTACTCATAATATGAGATACAATTTAGAGGATAAGATATTTCTTCAAGCCTTCAATAACCCAAATGGGAGTGGCACATTCTATAAAGTTGAACTTACGTTGCCAGATTATAAATTTTCAAATCATTATTTACATTTTATCGAAAATGGATTTCAATTATATTGTCCAGAAGGAACGTATTTTGAAAAATCAACTACAGAAACAGAAGTATATAGTTATGATGTAAATGACATTGCTTTTATATATGAAAGAGATAACGAAATACATTTAAGATTACAGGATGAATTTCAAGACTGGAAATTAGAACCTCGAGGTGGAAACATCGCGATAGGAGAAAAGTCTGTAAAAGAATTTTTGATAGCATTCAAGGAATTTTTTGAGAAGTTCCCTGAAAAGGTTTTTGATTTAAAAAATATTCCTAATCCACAAATAGACCAAGAAGCATTTGCTCGTTGGGTAAGCATCGTTTTAGAATACAATATAGCAATTCGCAACAAAGAATTTGAACAAATTTTTGCATTTGGAGAAGAATATTATACCTCTTTTTTCCAGTCACTTCCAATAACCGCCGTACAATACGAGCCAGCGTTGCGATTTCTTGTTAGTAAACTGTTTTATGTAAAACGATTTCAGGAGTCCGTAACTTTATTTGATACAATAAAAAGACCCGCAAATTTTAATAAACTAGAATACCTCTGTGCATTATTTTTATTGCATCAAAAAGAGCATTATGATAGGGTGTCTTCGACCATAGAGTTTGACTCAAAAAAAGAAATCCTTAGAGTATTAGATATTCTATGGCAGCTTCGTACACCTTTAGATGCTGAGGTTTTAGAAGGGTTTAAAAAAGAACTTAAAGAATTGTTACACGTTTCCAAAAAAAACGAAACACTTCCTTTAATCTCTGTAGCATTAACAAAAATATATACTTTACAAAATAATACATCAAAAGCTTTCTTACACCTTCAATGGGTACCTACTCACGAAACTGCTGAGCGAATTTTATTAGAAATCGAATTAGCACAGTACGATTACATTTTAAATGCATTTAAAAAACAAGCTCAAAAGGAACAGGAAAGAGTCGCTTTTGACAAACAGATTAAAAATAATTCCTTAAATACCGAAGAGAAAAAGAAAATTGTAAGAGAAAAAAAATCATATCCAGACAGCTATTATGTACAAAATAAAATCGCAATAAACGATTACAAATGGGTTTATCCGCTGGATGCCAAAAACTTTATAGCGGTTCAAAAAGGGGATGGGTATGAACTAGTTTTAGCCCAAATTAAGAATGGAACTTCTGTAGAAATACTTCAGGCTATTACACTTTCAGACACTCAAAGAGAGGCTTCTTGTGCTTATTACAATGGTGTTGTTTATATTGTTGATACAAAAGCTGGTGTTGTTACATATAGAGTTTCGGAAGAAACTATTGAACGGAATTCGCTTGTTTATAAAAACGAAAAAGCAAAATCAAATTATCAAAATCTTACCATAGCCGATGGCTATTTGTATGTTAGCAACAATAGTTATTTAGAGATTTATGATTTAAATGTGCTGGATAACAATCTTATTTCGGACTCTCTTTATGTTAATAGCGGTTATTATTTATTTGTTCGTGATAATTTACTGGTTGTTGGGGCAGGAGCAGGACTGGTAATTTTAGCTGACATATCTGATAAAACCAATCCAGTTTGTTTGTCAACCCTACAAGAAGATTCTACACCGGGCAATATGCACGTTGCCTTTATCGACAATTATATGCTGAGTCGTTCCTTGTACGATATTAGCGATCCAACAACACCTGTCTGGATCAGTGCGGTACAAGAAGATTTGGCACCAACCTATTATTTTGCTCCAAAACCTGAAGTACCTATTATAAGTACGGGTGAAGAATTTTTGTTGACAACTATACTATTTGAAAACAATCAAGCTGTTTATACCAACTGGTTTGAAAGTCTAAATAAAGACAATTGGTGCTACGAACGTGCTCTTAAAAATTTAGCAACTGCTTATTTTGATGATACACTTATCACCTATTCTTACTATGATATTGTTTTATGGGAAAAAGGGAAAAGTCCAATTCCTGAAAAAATAGATGTTCATGAGGAAATCGAAAAAATGGTACACGATTGTTTCTATTATATAGTCAAGGAGCATCCAACTTTTTGTATCGGAAAAGTAGTCTTGGAACAGGATAAAATGTATCAGCACATCAATATTTCATTTCATCAATGTTCGAGTTTGGCCATTTTAAACGATAACAATGTCTTACATGAACTGCCAATTATATCTAGCACATTTATATTAGACGATTATTGTAGGGAAGTTTTTGGGCACCATTACAGTCCAGTAAAAACGCAATTTGTTTATGATGCCAATAGTATTATCGAGCAATTACAGCATCGTAAATTCGAACAAATGGCTTCTCGTCATTTATTAATAAAGATAGATGAAAAAGTTACCTACATACAAAAACCGACTAGCCCTTGGAATCCATTTCGATTAGAATTTGTTTCTGATGAAAATCCTGAAAATGAAGATCAACAAATTACAGTTGAAAGTGTATTATTGGGTCAAGATGAAAATCTTAAACAGCAACTGGTACAAAAAATAGATCAGAATATTTCATCTTTAAATGAATTGTTGACAATTCTCAATATGCCTATTTATTTTCCAAAATGTGATGAAGATATAGCCGAAGAGTTTGAATCGGAGATGGAAAATCTAGATGTAGAGGAGGAGTGCAATGCTTTACCAGATTATATCATTGGTCCACATTGTTGGCCTCGTATCTCTAAAGAAAAAGAATATGAAGATGAGGAAGATGAGTATGAAGATGAATATGAATATGATGAAGAGTTTGATGTTCCTTCGGGATATTTGCCCAATACCAATAAAAGTTTTGAACTAAAAGCCAAAGCTCTTGAACTTCTTAGCACCCTTACCGACAAGGAACTTTTAAAAACGATTCTGCTAAATGGTATGAAATATGGATACCTGCATTACAGTTTGAAAGATATTCCCGATTATAGATTTATCAATCAAGATTTGACAGCCAAAGTAGTGCACAACACTTATGGTTTATGGGATTCAGTAGGGAAAGACAGCGAGATTACAAGTTTTTTAATGACTCATTTAGTCTATTTTGATGATGATAATTTGCAACTCAATATTGTATATAAATGCGGGCATCTCAGCCACCCTTTTGTATCCAATTTTATTCAAAATACTATAAATGAAGGAATTAATTATTATACCTACAAAGGATATAATTCGGGTATTAATTTTTATTTGTTACCAATAGAAGTGCTTAAACCATTTGAAGCACTATTATTAGAAAAATCCAACTATTTAGAAAATAGCGATGATTTTATGGTTCAATTGGAAGCGGAAGAACAGTTGGTTTACTACTATGAATTACTAACAAAAATGGGCCATGAAAAAATGCCAACATTAGTAGAGAAAAAGCTAAATAAAGCCGTAAAAGAGCATGAACAATATGGGACTATGACATCAGATGATGATGGCTACGATAGCGAAACGGATTTCTTAGTAAACTTATACAGAAATACAAAAGTCAAGAGATTACTAGAATATTATTCTGTTGATTCCACTTCATTATGGCCTTTGGAAGAACCACTTGAGCAGTTTGATGAATCCTGGCAGAAAACCATTGATACACTATTAGAAAAAGGTACTGAAACTTTTGGAAACGATTTTAGCAAGAATTATATCAAAAAACTCACGAGTCATATTACGGTTGATGAAAGTTATGCAAATGATCGAGTTCTAGCCTCTCATCTGATACAATTTGTATTTAAAAACATTCAACAAAAAACCGAAATGGCAACTTTGATAGAGCCTCTCGTACAGGTTGTTTTAGAAAATAAGAATTTATTTTCGGATCAAATAGATATCAAGACTTTGCTAAACGAAAGCAAATATACCTTATTACAAGCAGCATGGAACGATATTAAAAATCAGGATTTGGACGTGGCCGAACAAAAAGCAAATACAATACTGGCTATAGATGCTGGTATGTCTCAAGTGTATTTCCTTAAAGCACGATTGTTATGGCTGCGTAAGGGTATTTCAGCATATTTAGAGCAACAGCAATCTTTTGTTGAAAAAGTGTATCATGATGCTACCGCTGTAGCACAATTGTATAATTTGACAGGTTGCGCACTCGATGCTGAAAAACGCTACGAAGAGGCATTGTCTTATTTCAAAAAAGCAGCACAGAGTGCACCTTCCAATGCTATGTATGTTGCCAATATGGCCGAGTTGTATTATAAATTAGGAAAACCCGAAGAGGCTGTAAAATATGCCAAAA
Source organism: Flavobacterium adhaerens (assembly GCF_040045115.1). Taxonomy (NCBI): domain Bacteria; kingdom Pseudomonadati; phylum Bacteroidota; class Flavobacteriia; order Flavobacteriales; family Flavobacteriaceae; genus Flavobacterium; species Flavobacterium adhaerens. The sequence goes on from NZ_JBDLZX010000009.1 coordinate 12,946, forward strand.
CTGCTCTAGCTAACGGAAATCAAGGGGATATTTTAAAAGAGATTATAGAAAATAAAGGTCTGTTGTTACATTCATAAGTCAATTAGCTAACATTAAAAAAACAATTGCAATGTCCGAGAAATATAAAATAATAATAGAACGAGAGGGTGTAAACCATGTAAAAGTGTTTAAACATAACGGAGAAGGCTATACAAACGATTGGAATTTTCTGTTGAAAGGAGATGATGAGCCGATAGTGTTTTCAGAATTTTTTTCGGAAACAAAATTTATTCTAATCAATTGGAACGGTTGGATTCGTGTCTATGATGCCGATTCTAGGGAAACCCTTTTTGACAAAAAATTGGATGGAGATACAGATGCAAAAGCTGTTTTTTCGTTAGATAAAAAACAATTATATGTCGTATGTGTAAATGATTCTTCTCAAACCATTTTGACCATTGTTTCTTTGGATTCGTTTGCCATTCAAACAAAAGAATTGAACGTAAAATACGGTAACAATTTAGCCATTAGAAAAGACGGAAATCTACTGTTCTATAAACACGATTATAAGCGTATCGATGAGCAAAAAATATATGAGCATTTTTATTCAGTTTTGGATATGACTCGTTTTGAAGTAGAAAAATTCGAGTTGCCTTTTGCACCACCTTATTCGTATAATGAGTTCATACCAGTAGTCGATTTTGAAAACAACACCGTCATTATGCCTGCCTATGCTGATGTGCCATCTAAAACAACCGAATCTGGCGAAAGGATTTTTGAGTACCGAATCGTATTGTTCGATGCGAACACATTTGAAGTCTTAAAAGTACTATCAGTAAGAGATTTCCAAAAAAACCAATTGAGTTATTATCCCAATGATGGAGATAGAATTACCGAACTATTTCTTAACCCCGAAAGAAACAAAAAATATAGAGATGAGCAAAGAGAATTTTATGATAATCTAAATACAATTAAGTTAGTAGCCAATGGGATGTGGTTGTGTTTTAGAGGTGGAATTCTGCGAAAAGTACATACTGATTTTACAGTATCTCCATTGCTTGTAACGGCCTCATTGCGCAATTCATCTGATGGAATGTTCCAATATCCTTATTTTCATTCTCATTTGTATCAAATTGATGAAAAATCAATTGTTTTGGCAGAAGCCTTAGATTTTTATATCTCAGATATGCCCTCGCTTGTCAATGTCGATTCTAAAATTCCAATTGCATTGGCATTTGTGCCAGCCACTCAGGAGGAAATCTATAAGATGAGTTATACAGCCGAACAAGAAATCGAGCTGGAGTATCATGATTTTTTTCCGATTGAGGTTACAGATCTTTCTACCCATACTGGTTTAGAAGAAGCACTTTTTCAAATAGAGAATATTGTGTCGGATTTGGAAGCAGCAGGAGTTGGTTCTGTATTGAAATTTATTTTTAAAGACGCATCAGGAAATACAATTCACGAACCCGATTTTTTTGAAAAAACTACTCCACAAAATCCTGCAATAGTACAAAAACTAATAGAAAAGTTGATTCAGAATCCGAAGCTGAAATATGTTTATAGAAATGCTGAAGAAACAGCTTTATGTTATGCCGTATATGAATTGGCCAAGCAAGACGAGTCTTACCTAACAACCATTATCAAATACCTTTCGGCTATAGATATGGATCATGATGTGTTTAATAGAGAAAATCTACTTCCGCTGTTAGAAGAAAGATATACCCATAAAGTTCTTTCTGAAAAAATTAAAGTTGTTTCCTCAAAGTTTGCTGAATGGTATGGCTATTATTGCGAAGAAATGTACGAGGGATAAAAGTTCAATACTAAAAAAATAATAATACAGATAAATATGAATCAGGATTTTATGGAAATAGCGGTTATGCTCATCATTTGTGTACTCATCATTGCTGGTGTACAATGGTTTTTATTACGATTTACGCATTGGTCTGTAGCGTTGGGAGCAACAATTTTTATATCTCTTTTAATAAGCGGTTTGTACGTAGGTTATAGTAACGCTACACCCAATGGAGGCAACAGACAAATTCCTATTTCGGAGTATATCAATCCAATGTTGGTTGTTTTTATTTCTTTACTCCTAGGGCTGCTTGTTGTGGCTTATCTATCCAAAACGGTAATGCCAAAAGCGGTGTTTTTGTATGTAGTAGCTATAACTGCTTTTTTTGTAGTTACAAGATTTGTTTATCAGTATATCGATAGTGCGACCGTTTATCAAAGAATTTTTAGCATATCTACGATTACAGTTGAGAATAATTCAGAGGAGCAATTGATAACGGAAATTGTTTTTAAAAACACTTCAAGCTCTCTCGTAAGTTGCTTTAATCCAAAGGATAGCCAACCACCTTCTTCAAACATTCCCAGAGGGACAGATCAAATTTTATTTAGAGGATATTCAAAAACTAAAGGGATGTTTTATCATGAATTCCCTTTTGATTACAGTTTATGTAAAGAAAAAAATGGTGGTATCATAGGACTTTGTTTCTGGCTCCGCTACAAGGTGATTTTACCAATTAAGATAGTAATTCATCCTCATAATAAAATTGATTTGTATATTGATAATCAATTGGTGAATCAATATAAGTTAAAATCTGATGGCTTGTCAGATTTGATAAAGCACAAAGGTAAGTACCAATGATTATGAATAAGTGATTTGATATTTTTTTTTAAGTGATAAGAATGCTAAAGTTATATATATTCATTCCAGTTTTATTGGTAGGTTTTTTCCTTTTGGCGCAAACCCCAAAAAAGTCTAAATACAAACATATATTTCGAAACAGCCTATTAAGTCAGTCCACCAAATACGAGCTGGCTCCAATATTTCGTGGGCGAGTATATTACCCAAGGTATTTTTTTATTCCATCATTAAAGCAATATTTGGTTTATTCTAGTGTAGATGTAACGGGTGATTATAACATATATGCAAACGCCATATCAAATGGTCTTACCTATGCGATTATAGACGAAAAGGGTATCAAACGCTCGTCATTCGAAACCAGTTTGCGTTTTTCATCTCGAAGTGGCTGTTTTTATGGGCCTCATACCTATATCCCTTTTTTGGAGACAGGCAAAATCGATGCTATTTCGTATGATTTTATTCATAATAAAAATTTGGATTTAAGCGAAATTGAATTCGAAAAAATATTTAAAGAATTGTATGCAACTGCTGATTATGTAGAGTTTATAAATCTCCGTGCTTCACAAGATAATATTCACCAAGCGGGAGTTATTTTTAAAGGTAATGGGAAAGTCGGAATTTTGCTTTCGGGTTTGCAAGAAAGTTGTAATATGTCCAGAAACTCGAATGAAGATCCTAAAACCAATACGTATTATGAAGATTATTATCTGCCCAAAATACGGGAGTACCAAAAGTTTCCACAATCCCCTGCATCTATAGAAATGATTCCGCTCGAAACGAAAAACACGAAACCGTTTCGATTCGTTAGAACTAGATTTAATAGCGAATTTTCAATAAAAAAATATCAAAAAGAAAGTGCAACGGGTTGGAATGGTATTATGGAATTAGGACCAATTCCTATTTATGTTCCGGGTGAAAGTTCTGGTACTACTTATGTCGATTTTAAAACCAAAGGCGAAATTTTCAAATTAAAATTTTTAGACATCATCAAAGCCGATTTTCAGCCTGTGTATTCCCTGGGATTGCACACTTTTGAATTGCCCGAAAAATCAGGCACCGAAAACTCATTGGTTTTTTTGGAGTATGTTCAAGATGCTGGCGGAAACAAGTTGGGCGGCGGAGTATATGTAGTGCGTCCTGCCACTACAAATAATCCATCGGCCGATATTCCAGCCGATATGACTGAGGAAAAATTCAATACTTTGCCTGTTTCGTTACAAGTAGCATTGTTAGACCCGGAACATGCCACTCTTTTGACATTTAATGAGCCCAATTGTTCTATTTGGGTTTCAGAAATAGAACGACTAAAGAATCTTACGGATCTTAGGTTAGCTTCAGCTATGACCGAAATTCCAGATAACATCGCAAATTTTACCAAATTAGAATCCTTGAACATGGCCGAAAATAAGGTTCAAACCATTTCCCCAAAAATAGCCGAACTCCAAGAATTAAAAGACTTAAACCTCTCTTCAAATAAATTAACTGAATTTCCAAAGGTTATTTTGGAACTTAAAAATTTAAAAAGATTGAATATTAACTTTAATACAATTTCAAGCTTGCCTGATGAAATGAATCAATTATCGCAGTTGCAAAATTTGGATATGATTAGTACCAATATTACTTCATTACCCAGTTCGATGATTGAAATGGAACAGCTTTACATTTATGATGGTCGTGTACTGGAAAATAAATTACCGTCCGAGTACAAGCATTTATTTGATTATAAAAAAACAATTCCAAATGAGAATTAATTTTAATTGCAAAGAAATCAGATCCTATGTATATTGTAAAAATAAATAAAGAGACCGAAACCTGGATTGTAGCCATTTGCCAGATTGAAGAAGATGCGATTAACTATCTCAAAACACTTCCTGACGAAATACAATTAGCTGCAACTTTGTTTGAAATTCCTATTGAATATTATCCATTTATTCTTATTGAGAACACACAACTCTCACACGATCAAGAATCTTATTTTGAATATTGTGATTTCGAAAAACTTCAAAATCGCTTGGAGGTTGCACGAAAGAATAGACAAGTTTCGGAAGAACATATTTATTTCAAATATTTTTATATAGCCGAACCGTATGGTCAAATGGTTTCGGATAAAAATTTCATGCAATATCTAAACCCTACTTCGGTTACTAATTTTGAATTGGATGAGCCCTATCCGATCGATTTTTTTCATGAAGAAATTAAGCGAAATGTTCGCCATTATGATATTGATAAATTAGATCAACTTTTTGAACATACCAAGACCAACTTCAATTCTGATCTCGAAAAAAAGGATCTTGCCTTAAATGGTTATGACGGTCTATTTTGGGAAATGAATTACGATTATGCTTGCGGAAAACTTACTGATTCCGGGATAAGTTTTTTGATTCCGATGATCGAAAAGATGGAAATTTTATTGGGTGAAAAAAAGTGGCAGCATCGCAGTTTTGCCCAACATATTTTGCTGGAACAGGCGTGCCAGAAAGAATCCAAAACAGCTAAGGCAGTCCTAAAAGATACTGTCGAAGCGTTCGAGAATTACGTAACGGTTCATCCTGAAGAAAAATTAGAAATTCATCGTTTGCTTTCGTTGGCCTATCGATGGATGATGCCTGTTGAACCCAAAAATGGTTTATTGTATTGGGAGTTGGCTATTTCTGAAATGAAAAAAGCAATCAATTTTTCGCCAGAAAAAGCCTCCTGGTCTTCATTACTGGAATTGATGTTTATTGATCTTGCCGATGACGGAAAATTAACCGGCGAACAAATAGCGTTGCAAACCGAAATGCAAACCGAAATGCAAACTTTAGAAAATCAATTCGCAATCGAGTATCCCATTGCAAAAGCCTATCAAGAACTCAAAGAATTCTTGGAGTGGAATGCTATCGAGTATCGTTTTCCTACCGAACAGGCTTTGTATTGGGCAGAAAAAAGTTTGGCCTACACTCCCATAGAGGCAAACCGAATTGATTTGCTCGAAAGTGCCGAATTTTTTCACAAAATAGGCTTGCAAACCAAACGTTTTGATTTTCTAGAAAAGGCAGTTTCAATTTACCAATATAGTATAGAATATACAGAAGACGGGGCACTAGAGGTGCATTTAATAAGCAATATTTTAAAACAGATTGCCGAAATGCATTTGCAAAATGGAGCTCGAGAAGTAGCTAATAGTTCTATAGAAAAGGCAAGAGAGATTTATGAAAAAAATTTAGCAGCAATCAAATCTAATAAATCTTCCTTTATACATTATACTGAGTTTTTAGAATTTTGTTATGCATCTGGAGAGTACTATATAAAGCCAACAATACAAGAGCTAAAAAAACTTGCTCTAGAATTAGAAATAGAATCTGAAGGGGTCATTAGCTATCCGTATGTGTTATTGATGCGAATTGCACTTGATGAAAATAATGAGCAACAGGCTATTGTAGAACTTACAAAAATGTTGATTTTATTTGAATTATGTGTCGATGCGGAGTTTGAATCTTTGATTGAAGAATTGAAAAATTCGAACCATAATCAAGTAAAAGCTTTTTTAAGAGAGTCAAACTTGTTCATGAATGAAGTAAGCGAGAATTATTATTATGATCCTAAAATCGAGTGGAAAAAATTGAGAACAATGTCTTCAGATGAACTGTTACAGTATTGGAAAAATAGAAAAGTTGCAATAAAAAACAGACCCTCTTTTGAAATAGAATAACATTATGAAGGATTCTTTATTCGCCAAAATACAGGAGGAATTTAACGCAATTGCTGAAAATTTTGACCAAAAAGCCAAAACCGTTTTATCAAATGAAGAGTTAATCACGATTCAATCCAAATACAATTTGTTCGAGATTCAACCTTATTTTTCGCATTTAGTCAATCAAGTTTTAACATCGGATCTAAAATTGACAATCGACTCCGACGAAGATTTTAATCCCGAAATGGATACTTTGATCGAATATAAAATCAATTTAGCCAACAGAAAAGCCCATTTTAAAAGAGAATATTTAGGTGGCGAAAATTTCTATTCTACCATTTATGAATACACAGAGGCGTATCACAAAAGTTTTTCGGTTTACCAAAGTAACGGAACAGCAAGGGAAATAAACCTGAGTTATCTTTATTTTAAAAACGGACTTCCGCATCAGTTTATAGAATGCACACCGTATGGAATTTCGCTAAAAACCTATATTTGCGAAGGCGATTTTATAAAAAAATACAAGTTAGAATGGCCTAATTATAATCATCATTGTATTGGCGAATTGGTTTTTGATACCGAAAATAACTTACAAACCATTACCGAAACTGCATCTGATGGTCGAGTTCGGCTTTTATTCGATGCCCGTAATGCTGCTAAAAACGTAACAAACGTTTTGGCCGAAATAGAAGATTTTTTGGTAGAAAACATAACCGATCAAATTCTGGATAAAATAAAAATAGAGGAATCTGTTTATTGTTTGTTGTTTGAGTACAGTATGCACGAACCTTTTCCGCCAACTTTAGGTTTTGGAGTAGAGTCGGACTTAGAGGCTAATGTTGAAGATTATGAATTGTGGGAGCTATATTCCGCAGCAGATATGCGCTATTTTTCAGAAAATGATGCTCCTAATCCAATTACTATTGATTTTTATCCAATCGAAATACAATCTAATTATTTGATGGTGAGTTCCTACGGAAAAAAAATTCCATGGCAGGATGAAGAAGCCAATAACAAATGGAAGCAACAAATATTTGATACTTATCTAAGGGTTTGCAAGCGACTGATGCATTTCGATTTTTCAAAATCATTTACAAAATCAGAAAAGTTTTTGGTAATGGCTCGTGATTATGAAGAATGTAATGAAGAGGAATTCTATAAAAACATCTTAGAATATAAATAATTCATCAACAGAAATCATGCTTCTTTGTGCCTATTAGAGGTATTCTCCAGCTTGATCTTTTATAAAAGCTTCCTGCTCAGGAATGAGATTTATTAAACTAAAAAATTGGAATGGATTTAACGGAGAAAAGTAAATCTCTGTTTCATTTTTAATTATAATTAACGCCTTTCATGAATAAAAGAGTTAAGGAACGAATTAAACAGATCCAGGAGGAATACGAAAATTTTCATGCTGTTTTTGATAACATGAAAAATGCTGTATTACAAAAAGAAAACCTCATTACCCGCAAGGCAAGGCATCCGTTGTTTGAAATTGAACCTTTTGAAGCATTGATAAGAAACGAGTTCATTACAGAAGACGAACGTTATGCATTATTTCTTCAGGAAACAGATCAGATTAATCCAGAATCTGAGAAGCTGTATACTTTTGTCATTGATCCTGAAAACAATCAGATAGTGCATCGCATTCGCTACGATGAAAACAACAATTGTTATGAAACTATTTTCTGGTATGAAGACAACTGCCACAAAAGTATGCAACGGTATATTCATACTAAACATCCTTATCATCATGGTATTATCTGTTACACATTTTTCAAAAATGGATTGCCTGATTTGTATCTGAAATGCCAATATTCTAAAGTTCTTTCTAAGAAATATAAAATTGAAGATGGCCGCATTACGGGTTATCGGCAACAGCATACTTTTTTTTCATACACCAGCGATGTAACTTTCAAATATGACGCTTCGGGTGCTATTGATGTTATAAAAGAATCTGGAAAAGATGCAGGTATTCTAAGAGAAAGACCTGAAATTTTATTTAAGCGGCCAGAGCACAATCAGACAATTGAAAACACTTTTAAGAGAATAGAAGATTTTTTGTTTCAACGCATATCCAGACAAATACTGAAGCAGGTACAAATTGAAGAGAAAGTCTATTGTCTGATGCTGGAATATACTATGCCCGAAGCTTTTCCTCCCGAACTGGCTATTGGCGTTTCCAAAGATCCTGAAGATTCTAATGAAACTTTAAAATCGCACCAGTGGTACACTACTAATCTGCGGTATTTGTATGACGAGTATACGATTGATTTGCACGATGAACAGATGCAGTATATTTATCTGTTTTATTACCGTGCGTACGATTTTAAAGAACATAAAAGAGAAACTTTTGAATATTGGAATGACCAGATTAGGCAGGTATATGTAAATGTCTGCAGACGGCTTATGGATGTAGATTTTTCAACATGTTTCAATATATCTGAAGATTATCTGGTCATCGCCCGTGGTGACGTTTATGATGATTCCGAGTACTATTATAAGCAGATGAAAGAATATAAAAACGTTAAAAAAACACTCTAAAATTTTATGGGTCAGTACGCTCCAATAATATTAGGCGAAATAGAAGGATTAAAAATTGGTTTAGACACTGATAGCGATCTATGGCAACTAACCCAAAATCTGGATTATGACAAACTCGAAGGAGAATGGCTGATTGGTTTTGGTGTTGGATTTACTAAAAGCAAAAGTCTTAGAAATCAAATCCGAAAAAATGCTTTGCCAGAAGTTTTTTCAGAAAGAATACATGCAGTTTTGAGATTTCTTGAAGTAAAGTGTTATTCGGTTTTCACCTCTTCAATAGACTCCTACATTGCACATATTGACAACTGGAATTATAAAAATTTGCCATATACAGTTGTTCTAAAAACGGAGATACTATTAGAATCAAATAAAATTCAGCAGGCGTTGCAGACAATTATAGAATATTATGAAAAGAACTTTGTACTGATTGATTTAATGAATTTTGAAAAAATAGCCGACGAGCTGAAAAAATTAAGAAGAAACAAACAACAGAAACGGATAACAGCAATACAGCACAATGATAAAAAACAACAAATTGCAACGGATTTAAAACACTGGATTGATCTGCGTGCTGACAAGCAATAAATCGATATCTGAATTAAACAAAATATAAATATGCCAAATAAAAAATATTCGTTTCCGGCTGAAAACACAAATGGGAATGTAGCAATTGCTGGTAACAAAATACGCTGTGAAGGAAATTCCTATTTTTACAATAGTGAAGTGACAATTGATCAAATTCAATATGTGTACGTAATTGTAAATGCAAATAAGGAATCATTTCTGTTTATATTCGATCATCATCAGCATACTATACCCACAGCCAGCATTGGTTTTGAAGCAGTTTATACAGAACTTTCCAAACGTTTTTTGTTTGATGATATCTTGTTTTTTGAAACAATTTCTAAACAGGAACAGGCAAAAAAACAAATCTGGAGACGTACCTACGAACCTACTTATGAGATCCTTCAGACACAATATAAAGATTATCATTTGGGTTTTGAAATTTTGTCACCTGAGCCTCAATTTATTTCCTGGGACATAAGCTTTGCAGCTTTAGAAGAAAATGATGCTGTATATCGGGCGACTTCTCCGTATGACCAAACACTGCTCAAATACAAATATCCCATTCGTATCGGGAATATTAAACTTTCTGATGTTGCATCCTATTTTGATAAAGTTCGGATGGATGCACCTGTGATTGAATTTCATACAGATTGTTTCGATCAAAAAGGCACTGATAAAAGTTATAATGATATCAAAGAAATATTAATCCGTGATCTTGGAGCCGATGCAAACAAAGCAGGTTACGAACGCACCGATCAGAAAAATATTTATTTCGATGTTCATAACATGAGCGTATCTATTTGCTACACCTATGATTCCGCACACATGTACAACGGCGGATATACTTCCTTTACTATACAAAACCGGAGGTCATATCCGGAACTGCTTATTGATACTGCCTACGAAAACCGACTGGCAGTGAATTCTTTTTTGCTAATAGACGGAAACGTTGGTATGCCTAATGATTATAAAAAGAATGAAAAAATAAAAAGACGTCCACCCAAAATTGCCGATGAATTTAAAGACAAAACGATCATATGGATGGATAATGTAAATGATAAGATTGGATTTGCATGTGGTAATTTTTCACAGGTTTATTCCAAGGAAGAAATAAAAGCATTCAGCATACAAAATACATTGCCGGCAAGAGGCAGGGGAGGTAGCTCTCTGATACTTATTATAGAACAAGATGTGAATCATTATGAAATATTTTCAGGGGAATGTTATTTTTTTGACGGTCTTGCACAAAAAATTATGCAGCTGACAAATAAGGAATTAACCTTTGAGCAGGAATATTATGATTGTTAATATAAACAAAACCAAAATAGGAATAATAGTATATCAATAACGTCAACTAACACATTTATGAGTTAAAACATACAATAAATAAATAAAACTTTGTGGATTCTAACAGCTGGTTGCGATTTATCCTATTATAAATTCTGAATCCACAATTTTTAATACAATTGGATTTCCTGTTGGATAATTTTCATCAAAGCCACCAATAAACCCAGTTTGAACGCAATACTTTTGAATAAGTAAATCCATACTGTCTTCTAATGCAGGGATATCTACCTTTTGTTTCGGTTTCAACCCGGTTCCCTGACGGCCATTCGTAAAAAACAACATCAGATTGTATCGGTCACCGCATTTCTTTTCCTTATAAAACACTACATGAATATTGGCTGCATAGGTAACATTCAGGATTTCATTCAAAAAATTATCCTTTTTATTATCCTCAATATTACAATCAAAGCGAATATAGGAAGTCTCTGCATTATGTTTCATCAGTGAAGAACCAACTAGACTAAAATATTTTCTCTTTGGCCATATTATTTTGCTTTTGTCATTAAAAAATTTAACCAGTTCGGCATCTTTAGGCAAGTTATGTGTTGCTTTCTTAGCCTTTTTGTCTTTTAGAATCTCTTCAGCTTTCAGGGCTATCTCAAACTCATAATCGTGCATGTTATAGCTGCCTGTACCGATCTGCAGATATTTTCCTGACTTATAGATATAAATAAAAGCATCCGCATGTTCATTTACAAGCTGTCGGAGCGCTTCTATAATTCCGTCTGGATCATCCGTTTCTATAATTGCCTCCAATTGTGCAGGGGCATCTGCATGTCCGCCGAGCCCTTTACGATAAGTAAAAAAATCATACGAATAAAGTTCATACGGAAAATCAAAATACCAGTAAACCCCTAAAACCATTTCTTTAAGTTATGAATTATAAATTATAGATTATAAAATGAGTGAAAAGCACTTTACTGCAACCACAAAATAACTGATTCATTACTCCCGGATTTTATTCAAATACGACTGAAAATTTTCATAACCATTCTTTGCCGGATTTTCTATGTCAATCATGGCATTCAGTGAAGTGTCAAAAATCTGCCAGTCATGCTTTTTAGCAACGATTACTAATTCGTACAAAGCATTTTCTCCATACAGGCTTATCATTTTATTGCTAACCGGTTCTTCATCGGTGTAATAATCTATAGAATAGTCTTTACCATTGCTTTCGATTGAATCCTCTTTTGCCTGTCCGAAATAGGTATTTAGGACTTTACAGAAATCAGTTTCTATAAACATGCTTTCATCAACCTCTTCAATCGAATTTATTTTTTGTGATGAACTAAACAATACAACATCCCAACTCATTTGTGTTTAATTTTAATTTGTGTCAGCAGCCACAGTTTATATTTTCTTAGGAAACCATAGCCTTATTAAAACATGTTTTATTAATATTCTTTTTCAGATATTTAAATTGCTTTTCAAAATTACAGCTTCTTTCCGTTAAACAGCTAAATCTAATTGTATGTTTACCTGTAAAACCAAAATTTCATTATAAATAGTGACTGGGGTAAAACAACCATAATTTATATTTGTCCGACTTGTTATAAAAGACGGCGTACATTTTATAATGATTTCGTTTTTATAAAAACAAATTATGTCTTTTTTGGAGACATGACTATTATAACTTCTGAAAAGAATAAAAATAAAAACCTTACCATGACAGACCAGCAGCTTTTAGGAGTATCTACATCATCCAACACATTGGAAATTAAAAATGCCTTAGTAAAAAAAATCTCTGATTTGGATTTTGAAATTGACATAGAGAAAATTTTTAGTTATATACATTGCTCACAGCGACTTATTCAAAAAAAGAATACTACAATTACAACAGATGAGGTGCTAATTGATGAGAAGGATAGAAGCCTAATCAATGAGATAATAAATAAAGCAGACTTTGATAGCCCTTCGGAATTTATTAATCATTTAAGTTTTTTATACCATAATTTAGAGATACGATTTAATACATCATTGTGGAAATCCGCATTTGAATCTTTGAGAAAGTTTGATAAAAACGAACTTGAAATTTACGTAAAACCAGTAGTTGATTTCCTGAAAGAACATCCATTTCTGAAGTCGGAAGTATTGCTTTTGGTAAGACAGCATTTACCATTACAAAATTTCTTTAATAAAAGCCCATACGACGATAATAAAGAATTCTGGCAGCAGTATGAATTTATTTATGGCTTGTTAAGAATGGGGAATTTTATATTTGATCTTCATGCAGAGGAACTCAATACGGGACAATTTTCCTCCAAAGAGCTTGATGAGATTTATGATAGACTATTGATGTCATCCCAGTATTATAGAAACAATAAGTTGCCACAAGCTTTCAATGTTTTGTCTGATTTACAAATTGTAGATTCAAAACCTCTTTTACTTTGGCACAGAGAAATAAACATTCTATTCAAGGCTTTTGTAATTGAAAAGAATCAGGAAGTTGAGAGTATTTTTATAAACACTTTAAACAATGCATTAAATGCGTTTCCTTATGATGATTATCTTTTATATGTAAGAGCCAAATATGCTTTTCAAATATATGAGCCAAAAGATTTCTTAGTAGAAATTATTGCAACTCTTAAGAGTAATCCGGATCATCAAAAAAGTTTATTTCTGTTAGGACAATGTTATTTGCAATTGGGTATTTCAAGAGCGGCTTTGATTGTTTTCGAAAATTTGAAAAAATTAAATCCCTTAAACATGCAATATGTCACAGCTGCAGCCTTGGCCAGTAGAGCCTATATAGATTTTTGTATAAAAGAATATGAGCTGGGAGAAAATAATGATCAGTATTACATCAATACGATTATGACACTTATCGATCAGGAAATGTTTGATGAAGTCGCTGCATTTGCTGCCAAAGCGTCTCAAGACAATCTTGATATTAAGGCTTTGGTACTTTTTTCTAATGCTGTAGCAACCAGTTACGTAAGCGGGAGTACGGATAAAAAAGCACTTAGTGAGGCGTTGTCTTGCGCAAAGGACAAGACAATAATTCAGAAAATAAAAGAGCATTATTTAAAAAATCCAGGTACTTGGGATGCTATCAAAGCCGAAAAGAGTTTCATACTTGATTACTACAAAGAATATCCAAATGATTCGAATGCCAATTACGAGCTGGGGATGTTGTATTATGCCCAAACCGATTACGAAAAGGCCTATGACTATTTGCTAAAAGCAAAAGAAATCGATCCATCCAATATTGAAAATTATTACAATCTGGCCAGAGTTGCTGCTTTGGTAGAGCTTCATACAGAAGCGATAGAATACATTTCGGTCTATTTGAATTACAACCGATATAATGTTGTTGCCAATGATGTGTATTGTTGTAGTGCTTATAGCTTAAAAAACTATTTAGAAGCCCATAATAGTGCCAAATGGATATTGAGCATCTGTCGTGAAAATGAATTTGATTCCAAATATTTCTTTTACCTGACTGCCAGCTTATGGTTTCATATTGAAAAGTTAGAAGCAGAAAACCTTAATTCGGCAAACATCATTAACCTTTTAGAATTGTACGACCAGTACCCTAAGCCGTCTAATTTTTGGACTAATGATAATGGTTCAAAATCAATGTATTGGGCAGCAAAAATATGTCATAAAATTAGGGAGTATGATAAAGCAATTGAATATCTTGAAACGATTTTGCAAAATGTCAAAGAATACGATTGGGGACTCATGGAAAATTGTTTCTTTAACTTACTGCCCGAATGTTTATTTGCCTTGAAAGAATATGAAAAGTTGATTCAGGATGTTGAGAAACCAACACTGGAAAGACTCGAAAAAAAATCATTCGATGGTTCTCTTGGTCAGGTCAGTTTACATATTTCGTATGCCTATTATGAACTGGGTGATAATGAAACTAGAATGAAGTGGGCTTTGACATGTGCGCGTTGTTACATGAATTGGGCAAATCCGCCTATTGACTGGGTAGGGCAGTTTCTTTTTAATCATTTTAGAATTTGTCTCGAGCTAGAACTCTATCAACATGCTATTCTTTTTGGAAAAGAGTACTTCGAATTTATTAAAAACATAAGCGATAATCATGTTTGGCTCGCTCATAATCTGGCGAATTGTTATACAGCTATTGAGCGACAAGATGAAGCATTAAAGTACCATCGTTACTGTATTGAGCTTGGGGAAGCAGTGTTTCTAAAGAGTCCGGAAGTTATTAATTCTAAAGAGTTTGTCAACACGTTTAATTAAGGAGTTATTAAAACAAAAAAAATGAGTACTACTACAAAATATCATAAATTCGAGAATCCAACTAATTTAACCCAATCACAACTTTGGCTCATTGCAACCTCGGCAATGTTAACCGAAATGAACAAAGAATTTCATGATACCTTATTGCCTCACCATATTTATGGAACACCTGAACTATTAGCCGAAAGCAAACAAAGTCTTTTGCGAGATTGGGAAACAAAGGATTTCCCCGACTTAAAAGGGACTATAGATTATTTGTATAGCAAAAATACCTTTGGTGCAACACTAAATGCTTGGGAATTTTTGACGGAATCTGAATTTGACAAAGTGCAACAAGTTGGTATTAAGGAAAAAGGCTTAAGAAACGAGTTAGATATGGTTCGAAATTATCAATTCGATTTAGAAAACAGTGATCTTGGCTGGCATTACGGGCGCTGTTCCTGGATTATCAGACATGGTTTTTACAATGGATTTATGACCGAAGAAGAAGCTTGGAGCTTGCTGGAAACAAACGGTAAATTGATAAAAAAATCTTTTGACTCTTGGGAAAGCTTTGGATTGTCTTACCTTGTTGGATCACAATATTGGAAATTAAATAATTACAATGAAGCGACCATGAAATTGACTAAAAAAAATATTATGTATTTGCTAACCAATTCTAATTCGCCTTGGCTCAATATCGATTGGAATGACTTTGAGTAATATGTTACCAAGTTTTTTGTTTGATGATTTGTATGTTTATTATCAAATTGCATTTGGTTGCTTTTTGCTTACGGTTATAGTGCTGTTTTCTAAGTTTTCAGAATCAATAGTAATCAAATCGGGAATCATCTTGTTTTCTATCGGCTTAGTAATAAGTTTTTTGCTTTCTTTTTATACAGATAGGTATTGGTTTTTTATCTTGCATTGGATACTTTCATCAATAGCATTTTTTCTGTTTTGGTATCTGTCGATCTATATTTGCGAAGAATATGGCAATCCGTATTCTGGCGAAGGCGCAATGATAATAGTGTTGCCGGTTTATTTTTTGTTTTTTATGATTATAAGTTCAATGGTTATGAACGGAATTGGTTTTTTGCTTCGGTATTTTAATTCTTAAAAAGAGATTGACAAAATGAGAATGTATCTCCTGCTTTTTTTTCTAATCAACACCAATCTATTACTCTCTCAAACAGGAAATGAGGATTGGATACGATTTGAAGATAAAAAAACATTCTTAATGGGGTATAAAAACACAAAGGGAGAAATTAAAATTAAACCCAAATTTACCTTCATCACCAATGCTATCGTCTTTAAAAACATCATGTCGGTTTTTGAAGAAATGAACCCAAAAGACCGAGAAAATTCTAAAATGAAAGCCTATTATTTGCTCAAAAACGGCAGGCAAATTGGATTAGACAGTTTATATGTTCATGATTTTACATTAGACTGTGAACAGGAAAACAAAATCAGATTTAGAGATCCCAAAACAGACAAAGTTGGTTTTTTTGATAGAAATGGCAAAGTGGTAATCCCCGCTATTTATAATGATGCCAAGCCTTTTTACAACGGATTTACAGTAGTGATTACCCAAGGAAAAAGAATATGTTGGGACAACAATCAGGAATTTTCCAAAGAGAACCCTTGCGAACATTGGAGCTGGAAAGGTAATATTCAAATTATAAACGATAAAAATGAAGTCATTGCAGATTCGGTTTCTTACGAGAAATTAAATGCAATCGATTGGTTTTCTGTCAAAGTAAATAGTGCAGAAATTACTTCAAACGAAGTTACTTTTCAATCAAGTAACGGGACTACTTATTCTTTTTTGAGTTATGAAAAACAATTTGAAAACTGGTTTAATAAAGTGTTTTTAAAAGGAGTTTCAGAGAATAATGTAATCGATTTTTTATCTGACACCCTTACTTATGATGTCAATGAAACAGCTGCATTGAATACCAAATTAAAGTTCAAAGATTCTTTTTGGAAACAAGAACCCAAAGAAAAATTTGTACTAAAAAACAAAGATTTTTTAGCACAAACAATAAAAGCATACCGTCAAGGAACCACGCATATAACCGAAGGAATTGCACCGGTTTTGAGTACTTATGAAAATGCTCCAAACTATTTTTCATCTTGTGGAGAATATCAAAATGTTAGGTATCCCTATTTTCAGGTTTATTTACTAGATAAAGACCAAAGAGCTCAAAAAACTCTAGGATTTATAAGAGAGGGAATGGAATTTAAGCTTTTGGAAATGTATTAATAATGCTAATTTTTACTAACAATGTCTAATGCAAAAAATGATTGTAATCAAAAATCAGATCAACTTTGTGAAGCGCAAAGCATTTTTTTTGGGAAGCTGGATTATCATAAAGTTTTTTCAGATAAAAAAGAAGTGATTCGACATTTTATCGAAAGCGAAAATGAAGCCAAAGAATATGTTTTTCAAGGTAAATTCTATCCAATGGCACACTATGAAATTCAGAAAATAGTGAAAACAAAAATGTCAGGCTTTGATGAAAAAGAAATTATACAAACCTTTTATCATTGTCTTCGCCTGGGAAGTTTATACAAAATAGATGAGGTCAATTATCCTTATTTGCAACGAGCAATACAATTGTTGTTGCCAGATTTACAGGAGTCAAAATATCTGGTTTGCAGCATGGACAGACAAGTTATTTATTTGTTGTTTGAAGCCAGAAACGAAAATGATGCCGAAAATATTTTTCAGACTAATTACACAACATATTCAGCAATAAGAGAATTTATTTTGCAGGCTGGGAGCTATAGTCATCTTCCAGGAATGAGGAAAAGCCATAAAAAATTCACCCTTTTTCTGGAGAATAAATTGTTTCTAAATAGAGTTCAAAATGCTGTAATTCTTTTTTCAGAAAACAAATTTCATCAAAAAATTAGCCCTAATTTTTATTTCTACGCCTGTGTACTCTTATTATTATTAAGTGAAGATGAGGAATCCAAAAAGGCTCTTTTACAACTTCACAAGCAACAATTATCCAATCATTTGGTTTGGGTTTTGGGGAGTTTTTACAAAGAATTCCAAAACACTACAGCCAACAAGGAATTACTGAATCACCTTTATAGTACATATCCTTCCAACTGGATAGATGAGTATCAGGAAAAAAAGTACGATTGGGAAAATGCATAAACTTAAAATCATTATTTATAGTGAGATTTAGAAAAAACGACTTAGGTAAATTTGATGTAATTAATAACCAATTAAAAATTTAATCATGGGATTAGCAGAAAAACGTTTAGCAGAAGCCATCAAAGTTGAAAAATTACCTGAATTTGAAGCAAAATTAAAAGACAAAGCAGGATACGATATAAAAGTTGATATCGATTGGAATACTTTTACCGCTTTTAATCAATATCCGCTTGAAAGATTAGATATTGTTTTTGATGATTTAGAATCATTTGTAAAAAAAATATGTACGGATGATATGGGGAAAGAAGCTTTAAAAGAAAAATTGACGACGATTCATTTAACCAATACAGAAAATAATGATGAAGTGAATATGGAGCTTAAAGACAATACTTTGTATTTGACACAGCAGCTTGTACAGGCTTCTTTTAGCTCGCAAACCGATTCTCAAATTGCTAATTACGTAGAAGCATTGTTGTAAAATGATTGAAGCGTACACTAAAAATCTATTTATAGATTTCACTGGCTGGTTTATCAAACTGGCAGACTTTGCACAAAAAGCAGACGATAATTCCAGTTTACCCAAGCTGGAATTATTGCTTCATACAGGTAATACAATCCGAGGGAGTATTATTGGATATGACAGAGCCAGACCCGAAAATGTCTTGATGATTTTGGAAATTTCAGACTTCGATGCCAAAACAAGAGTTACCTTAGTACCAAGTACACAAGTCGTGGCTCTAACTTTTCTAGACGCAATTCAGACCCTAACGACTTTCAAAACGAATGTGATCGTGAGTCCTTTAGAACTGAAACGAACAGCCAAAAAAATAGAAGAAGCATTAGAAAAAACAGTTTCAGAAAAAATCAATTTGGTTCTAGATGCAGACCATTTTTCGGAAGAAAACAGAAGTGTTGTTTTAGAAACAATCGAATTGTTGCCTTTGGTTTTTGAATCGTTAATAGAAGATGATTTAGGACGAAATGCTGTTGTTGAAAATATAAAATCAATCAAGATTTCATCGGCAGAAAGTGATGCCATTACTTTGGAAAATACAGAACTTCATATCCAAAAAAGCCCTTTGGCGGTTTTTCCGAGTAAAGAAAAAGAACGAATCAAAAAAGAGATTGAGAGTGTTTTGTAATTAATATTTTTCAATTTAGTCATAAAAGGCAATTCAGGAATATCTGGATTGCCTTTTAGTTTTTAACAGGACAACAAGTATGTAAATCATTATTTATAGTGATGTGTAAAATTTTATCGGAAGTTATTTTTGTTGCAAATCGAATAGAAATATATAAATAATAATATGAAAACATTAAAGTACTTTTTATTAGCATTGACTTTATCTTTTTTGGGTTATAGTTGCTCCAATGATGATGGCGAAAATACAGACAACCAATCCAAAACAAGAGATATTTATTTTTGTGGTTACGATGATGAAGAAGAATCTATAAAATATTGGAAAAACGGTTTAGAAACTTCACTAACAGATGGACAAAACTATGCTTGGGCTACTGGTATAGCTGTGGTAGGTGATGATGTTTATGTTGCAGGAAACGAAAATAATGATGAAGGGTATGTTGTTGCCAAATACTGGAAAAATGGTGTAGCAACCATACTAAATAAAACTACAAAAGATGCCGAAGTAGCAGCAGTTACTGTGGTAGGAAATGATGTTTACGTTGCTGGTTATAACACTAATGATGATTGGAACTCTGTTGCTTTATATTGGAAAAATGGCACCGAAGTACCGCTTACTGATGGTACAGGTGATGCCGAAGCTACTGCTATAAATGTTATAGGGAATGATGTTTATGTTGCCGGAAATGGATATAATGAGATGGGTGATCCAATTGCTGTATATTGGAAAAATGGTGTAGCAGTACCACTAAGTGATGGGTTAAGGAGAGCTAGAACAACAGGTATAACCGTTGTAGGGAATGATGTTTATGTGTCAGGATATGAATACAATGAAGATTATGTTTATGTGGCTAAATATTGGAAAAATGGTATCGCAATACCTCTTACAGATGGAACAAAGAGAGCTAGAGCAACAGCGATAACTGTTATTGAGAATGATGTTTATGTTGCAGGATATGAATACAACGATGATGGTATTTATGTGGCGAAATACTGGAAAAACGGTACTGTAACATCGCTAACCGACGGAACGAGATATGCAGAGGCCAATGCCATACAAATTATAGGCAATGATGTTTATGTAGCAGGTTATGAAGAAGATAGTAATTACAATAGCGATGCTAAATATTGGAAAAATGGTACAGGAATAAAAGTCGGAACAGGAAACCATTATTCATTTATTACCGGAATTTGTATAGTGGAAAAATAGCACTCTTTATAATTTAGTATCCAAAGACAATTTAGAAGTTATATTTCTAAATTGTCTTTTTTTATTTTGTTTAATACGAAACAAACTACTTAAATCATTATTTATAGTGATGTGCGAAATTTTATCGAAGGCTATTTTTGCTATTTAAATGAAGTTTAAATTATAGTAAAATAGAATGAATAACTTTAAAGCTACTTTTATCAGAATAATCAAAATTTGTATCATTTTTTATCTGTTTGCAGGAGTTACAGAATTGTATAGCCAGGACAAAAAGCTGACAATTTCAAAACCAGTTTTAGTAAAATCGTCTGCGGAAGGGAATATTTATAAAGAATCCGATAATGCTTCAGTGGTTACTTTAAGCAAAAAGGTTGTTCATACTAAAACCCAAACGGCAAAGACGGCTCAAACGGCAAAGATGGCTGCAGACACCCAACCTCCAAGCATAATTTGCCCCCCTAACAAACAATTACAATGCGGTACGTTAGTGCCTAATTACCTAAGCGAGTTGGTTGTTACTGATGATTCAGGAGGAGATATTTATCTTACGCAATCTACCGCTGGAACTAAGTTTTATGACGGGATGACAATTGTGTTTACTGCAGAAGACGAAACAGGAAACCAAAGTAGCTGTTCTATAACAATTTCAGCCACAAGCCCTGATGTTACACCTCCCACATTTACGTGTCCAACAGGATTGACTTTAAATATCGGCGATAAACTCCCAAATTATGCTGAAGATCCAATGTTGAATCTTGATGATGATTGCAGCAGTAATGTAAGTTATGTAATGACTCCCGCTGCTGGTACCGATTTTTATGACGGTATTCCTGTAAAAATAAAATATACTGATTCTGCAGGAAATAGTGCCACGTGTAATTTTACCGTTTCGGCAATTGATACTGCACCGCCTACGATAACTTGTCCAACCAGTGCAGAATTATATGCCGATTCAACACTGCCTAATTATGTGTCTTTTTTAACCGCAGTTAGTGATGATGTTACCGATGGATTTGATTTGACTTTTACGCAAACACCTCCCCAAGGAACACTATTTACACAAGATACTGATGTAACAATATCAGTAAAAGATAAGACAGGTAAAAGCAACAGCTGTACTTTTAAAGTAAAACTAAAAACCACTACACAAACAATAGATTGTAAAACCAACATATTTAATGTTGACAATATAGACGGAATAAACGGATTTAAGATTTTTGGCGAAAAAACTACGCGTGAAGCTGGATTTAGCGTAAACAGTGCTGGCGATGTTAATAATGACGGGATTGATGATTTCATCATTGGAGCGCCTGATAATTATAACCCATGGTATGGTCCTGCTAAAATATACAAAATAATCCATGGAGCAGCTTTTGTGGTATTTGGTCGCGCATCAGGATTCCCACCCAATATTGATTTGGGTTTATTAAACGGCACCAATGGTTTTATCGTTAGAAACGATACCCCAACAACTAATTTTCCAAAAACAGGTTACGATGTGAGCAGTGCAGGAGATGTGAATGGTGACGGGATTGACGACTTTATGATTAGCGATCCAACTCGTCATTCTCCCTCTACAACATCTACCTTTTATAATCAGGAATTAGGACATACGTATGTGATTTTTGGTAAAAGTAGTGGGTTTACACCTGAGTTTAATTTGTCCTCATTAGATGGAACAAACGGTTTTGTGCTCATCGGAAATGCTAATTTCGAAAATGCTGGTGAGAGTATAGCTCCATTAGGAGATATAAATGGAGATGGTTATGATGATATTGCTATAATAACAAGAGGTTCGGGCAGTGTTAATGGAAAGTGTTATGTGATTTATGGTAAAAATGGCAACTTTCCTGCAGCAATAAAAGTGGCAGATATAAACGGTACGAACGGATTTGTAATTCATGGAGATGCAACCGCTGGAAAAATTGGCCAAAAAGTAGCTGCACTAGGGGATGTTAACGGCGATGGAATTCCGGATATAGGATTGGGAAGTTATTATTCTTCTCAGTATAAAAAGTTTGTTATTTTCGGACGCAATACTAATTTTCCTGCAAGCTTTAGTGTTTCGCAACTCAATGGGACCAATGGTTTTGTAATTGAAAATTCAGAAACTAACTTAAGTTCTCATTTAGGAGTTGCAAAAGCGGGAGACATTAATAATGATGGGTTTAATGATATAGCCATTACCAAAGATTATATATTATTTGGTAAATCAACTTTTTCACCCCTAGTTGATTTAAAAGATTTAGACGGTACCAACGGATTTAAAATTTTAAATGGAGGTTACGGAGAAAGTTTCGGTTACGGAGGCGATTTTAACGATGATGGTATTGATGACTATGTTTTTAATGGTAGTGCTAATAGTACGTATCTTCTATTCGGAAAAGGGAATTGGGGGGCAACTGCTGATTTGTTTACGTTACCAAAAAATGAGTTTTTAAGAATCCAAAGACCTTATGGTGATGACTCTTCTGTAAATTTTGCAGGCGATATCAATAAAGACGGTATTAGTGATTTGATTATTGGAAATAGTTTTAATTCTAGTCATACTAGTCTTAAAGTAAATCGTAATCCAGGTTCTGCTTATGTGCTTTATGGTAAAAAAATAGCCGATACCGAAAAACCAGTAATTGCTAATTGTCCGACTGAAAAAGTTCTAGGCATTGGTGATCCAATCCCAGATTACAAAACAATTGTCACCATAACAGATAATTGTGACATTAAACCTGTGTTCACCCAGACACCCGCTGCAGGGATAATTTATACTGGAGCCGAATCAGAAATTAAATTAACAGCTACCGATGCCAGCGGAAATGAAGCAGTTTGTACATTCAATCTAATAATCGCAGCAGACGAACCTCCTGTTATGGAATGCCCTGTTAATCAAGAATTATACGCCAATTCTATGTTGCCTAATTATGTGCATTTTTTAAAAACAATCACAGATGATACCACGCAATTAAATAAATTGACTTTTACACAAACACCTGCCGCAGGAACTTTATTTACTTCGGATACAGATGTTACGATTACAGTAAAAGATAAAGCAGGGAATACCACTTCATGTACTTTTACAGTCAAATTAAAAACAGGCGGTTTTGATATAGATTGTAAAACAACTACTATTGATATAAATCAACTCAATGGTACTAATGGATTTACAATTTTAGGGGAGGAACCTGGTACAAGAACAGGTTTCAGTACCACTAGAATTGGTGATGTTAACGGAGATGGCATAACCGATTTTATTATTGGAGCTCCTGGAGATTGGGGTTTTGGACGAGCTTATGTCGTTTTTGGGACAAAAACAGGTTTTCCAGCAAGTTTAAATGTAGCCAACTTAAATGGGTTAAACGGATTTAAAATTATTGACAGTGATTTAACTCCGCCAAGAAGAACTGGCTTTGACGTGAATGATGCGGGCGATATTAATGGTGATGGCATTAATGATTTAATGCTCAGCGACCCTAATAAATATACCGAAGGAATATTTCACGCAGGAAGAGTTTATATAATTTATGGAAGGGCCACTGCTTTCCCTGCTCAATTTGATGTAGCTACCTTAAATGGTTCTAATGGCTTTACTATTTTAGGTAAAACGAAAGATGAAGTTTTAGGTTATGGAATTGCTAATGTTGGTGATTTCAACAATGATTCTTTTGATGATATTGGTATCGTTTCCCATAATGAAGGTTCTGGAAGTATAAAAAAATGCTATATTCTATTTGGACGAAGCACTAATTTTCCTTCTATTGTAGATATAGAAAGTATAAATTCCTCTAATTCTTTTATTGTTGAAGGAGATATTGGGAAAAATTTAGCTGGTATAGGAGATGTTAATGGCGATGGTATTTCTGATGTGGCTATTAGCGGTGATAATGAATTTAGATATGTAGTCTATGGATCTGCCAGCCTACCGGCAAAAATAAATACAACAGGTCTAAACGGCTCCAATGGTTTCAAAATTCAAAATTCTACCAGTCCACTCAAAACATCTTATTATTTTGAAGTTAGAAGTGCTGGGGATTTAAATGGAGATTCATTTAATGACATCGGTATTAATAATTTTGTGCTGTTTGGAAAAAGTGCTACACCAGCAGTAGTTGACTTAAAAGATTTGGATGGAACAAATGGTTTTAAAATGAATGGAAGCGAGTTTGAATACTTGCATTCCTATAATTCTTTTGGAGATTTTAATAACGACGGTTTTGATGATTATCTTTTGCCTTATCAATTCTCTAAAATCTATGTAATTTATGGGAAAGCAAATTGGAATCCCTTATTGGATATCTTCTCGCTCAATTCTTCCGAAGCTTTAGTAATAAACACACCTTATACATCTAAATATAGTTTAAGTTATTTAGGAGATGTTAATGGTGATGCTATAGACGACATTGCTATAGGAGCAACAAAAACGGTTTATAATTGGGTACCCAATGGAGATACGGGAAGAGTTCAGGTAATTTTTGGAAAAAAAGTTGAGGACAATGAAAAACCAAGTATTGCCAATTGTCCAACAAATCAAACCATGGTATCAGGAGATTTAATTCCAGATTACAAAACAACTATTACCGTAACGGATAATTGCGATAGCGCTCCTGTTGTAGTGCAAACACCCGCTGCGGGAACCATTTATGCAGGTGGAACACAAGAAATAAAAATAACCGCTACCGATGCCAGCGGAAATGAAGCGGTTTGTAGTTTCAATATTATTGATAATCCAGATACGGAAAAACCAGTTATCACCTGTCTTTCGGATCAAGTAGTCGT
This sequence comes from Flavobacterium adhaerens, assembly GCF_040045115.1. Classification (NCBI taxonomy): domain Bacteria; kingdom Pseudomonadati; phylum Bacteroidota; class Flavobacteriia; order Flavobacteriales; family Flavobacteriaceae; genus Flavobacterium; species Flavobacterium adhaerens. Next base: position 38,193 of record NZ_JBDLZX010000009.1, read on the forward strand.
TTGCGGCACAACGGTTATTCCGGATTATACTTCGCAGGTTACAGTAACCGATAATATGGATGCGAATCCAACCCTTACCCAAAGCCCAATAGCGGGAACCGCATTTATAAACGGAATGGAAATAACCCTAACCGCAACCGATGCGAGCAACAATGCCAATTCGTGTACTTTCAAAATAAATAAAGAAGCAGATGTTACAGCACCAACGCTAACGTGTATCGGCAACCAATTAGTGGCTTCGGGAGCAGTTTTACCCGATTACGTTTCACAAATTGTAGTTTTAGATAATTGCGATGCGAGTCCGATAATTACACAAAGTCCAGTAGCAGGAACAGCAGTTACCGATGGTATGACCCTTGTTTTTACAGCAAAAGATGCTAGCGAAAACGAGAATAGCTGTTCGATAATCGTAAATATTGAAGTAATTCCAGATACGGAAAAACCAGTTATCACCTGTCTTTCGGATCAAGTTGTCGTTTGCGGCACAACGGTTATTCCGGATTATACTTCGCAGGTTACAGTAACCGATAATATGGATGCGAATCCAACCCTTACCCAAAGCCCAATAGCGGGAACCGCATTTATAAACGGAATGGAAATAACCCTAACCGCAACCGATGCGAGCAACAATGCCAATTCGTGTACTTTCAAAATAAATAAAGAAGCAGATGTTACAGCACCAACGCTAACGTGTATTGGCAACCAATTAGTGGCTTCGGGAGCAGTTTTACCCGATTACGTTTCACAAATTGTAGTTTCAGATAATTGCGATGCGAGTCCGATAATTACACAAAGTCCAGTAGCAGGAACAGCAGTTACCGATGGCATGACCGTTGTTTTTACAGCAAAAGATGCTAGCGAAAACGAGAATAGCTGTTCGATAATCGTAAATATTGAAACGATTCCAGATACCGAAAAACCAGTTATCACTTGTCTTTCGGATCAAGTAGTCGTTTGCGGCACAACGGTTATTCCGGATTATACTTCGCAGGTTACAGTAACCGATAATATGGATGCGAATCCAACCCTTACCCAAAGCCCAATAGCGGGAACCGCATTTATAAACGGAATGGAAATAACCCTAACCGCAACCGATGCGAGCAACAATGCCAATTCGTGTACTTTCAAAATAAATAAAGAAGCAGATGTTACAGCACCAACGCTAACGTGTATCGGCAACCAATTAGTGGCTTCGGGAGCAGTTTTACCCGATTACGTTTCACAAATTGTAGTTTCAGATAATTGCGATGCGAGTCCGATAATTACACAAAGTCCAGTAGCAGGAACAGCAGTTACCGATGGTATGACCCTTGTTTTTACAGCAAAAGATGCTAGCGAAAACGAAAACAGCTGTTCGATAATCGTAAATATTGAAGTAATTCCAGATACGGAAAAACCAGTTATCACCTGTCTTTCGGATCAAGTTGTCGTTTGCGGCACAACGGTTATTCCGGATTACACATCTCAGGTTACAGTAACCGATAATATGGATGCGAATCCAACCCTTACCCAAAGCCCAATAGCGGGAACCGCATTTATAAACGGAATGGAAATAACCTTGACGGCCAAAGACGCCTCGAGCAACGAATCGACTTGTGTTTTCAAAGTGGACTCAAATATTATTCTTGTTGATGCAGGAAAAGATGCCGAAATAAAACAAGGCGAAGTTATACAGTTAGAAGCTATTGCACTAGAAGAGGGTGCTTTTAAATGGAGTCCAGCAGAAGGGGTAAACAATGCACTTGTTTCGAATCCAATTTTTTCCCCTGAAGTAACGACCACTTATACCGTTACGTTTACCAATAAAGGAGGGTGCGAGGTGAGTGACTCAGTTGTCATTTTGGTAGCACCAAATGAAAAGGATGAAACTAAATATGGTTTTTCTCCAAACAGTGATGGTATCAATGATTTTTGGTTAATTGATGGTATTGCAGACTACCCAGAAAATGAAGTTATGATCTATAATAGTTGGGGAGATTTGGTTTTTCAGATCTCAGGCTATAATAACACAACAAATGTCTTTAACGGAATTGCTAACAGAAAAAGAAAACTTGGAGCGGATGAACTTCCAGAAGGGACTTACTTTTTCGAAATCAATCCAAATTCACCTACTCATCATTTCAAAAAACTAAAGGGATACCTTGTTTTAAAACGATAATTAATGAAAAATAAAATCATAATTCTTTTTACAATAGTACTTTTAACAATGTGTTATACTTCTGCTGAAGCACAACAAACACCTGTTTTTTCCAGTTATAACTACAATGCAGTTCTGATAAATCCAGCTCATGCAGGATATTATGAAAATACGGATGTTACTCTGACGGCCAATGGTTATTTTAATTCTGTTGAAGGGAGTCCTAAAAACATAGATGTTTCGGTTAATACTCTGACGCGTTCAGAAAAAATAGGTTTGGCTGGAGGAATTGCCCACAGTCAGATTGGAGTTACCAATACCACTAATTTTTTTGCTTCCTATTCGTATAAGATTTTCTTTCATGAAGATTATAGTTACGGAAAATGGTGGGCTTATAATCCTAATATCATTTCATTCGGGATCACTGCAGGGGCTCAAATTTATGATGAAAATCTAACGAAATTGGGAATCGAAAACGATCCAGAGTTTCAGGAAAACGTACACAGTTTTGCACCAACTCTTGGGGCAGGATTTTTATACAACCGAGACAGAATTTATTTTGGGGTATCGGCTCCCAACTTGTTAAGCGGTACTTTTGATTCTCAAAACAACACCAAATTAAAGAATGTATATTATGCGTATTTTGGTTATCGAATGTTTACCGATTTGTTTGAAGATATATTAATAAATCCTAGTTTTTTAACCAAATACGTCGAAGGAGCTCCTATGCAAATTGATTTGAATTTGTTGGTGAATTATAAAAATAAGGTTGAATTTGGTGGAGGATATCGTTCATCGAAAATAGTAAATTTGCTCGCTGGATTTCATTTGTCAAAAAATTCGAGATTGATTTTTACATATAATAAATCGTTTGAAAGTGTCGTGCTTCCAGATAGCTATGGAGTTGTTTTTAACTACCGATTTGGTAATGGTTTTGAATAAAGGGAGATGGAAAAATGGTGTTACCGAAGAGTTAGAAGGTGCTACAACAAATTCATCAACGGCAACAGCAATATTTGTTGATTCTAATTAATTATCATAACTAATCAACATAGCCGTTTTCAATGGCATATTTGACCAAGCCAACCAAGTTTTTGGCATTGAGTTTTGAAAGCAGATTTTGACGATGTGTATTTACGGTATTAAGACTTATAAATGCTTTTTCGGCAATTTCAGCCGCTGTAAATCCTTGGGCAACAAGTGTTAGTATTTCTTTTTCTCGATTACTCAATTCGACCGTTTCGGTTGTTTGTTTTTCGAGTTGAATACAATTGTTCAAATGTTTCTCGGAAATCTCATCAGCAAAATAATTTTTATCTGCAACAATTTCGTGAATGGCTTGTAGAAAAATGACTGCATCTGTGTTTTTAAGTAAATAGCCGTTTATGCCAAGCCTCATCAATCTTGAAATAATTTGAGTATTAGAGTGAGTGCTTACTACCAAAGTCTTGATGTTAGGATATTTCTTTTGAATGTTTTTTACCAATTCAACACCGTCCATTTCGGGCATGCTTAAATCTAATATGACTAAATCAGTTTCGGTTGTTTCTAGTATTTGTAATGCTTTAATGCCATTTTCGGCTTTGCCTATTATCTCAATATCTTTTTCTTTTTCTAGTAATGAAGCTATTCCATCCAAAAAGATGGTGTGATCGTCGGCAATTAAAATTTTTATTTTTCTCATTTTTTACAAAAATATATTCTAATGAAAATGGAGCTTTACATGTTTTTTGTTAATTCGTACAAATCTTTTTCAAAATTTATTTTCTCATTTGATTGCAATATAGGGATTTCAATATTTACAATTGTGCCTCTCTTTATTTTAGAATCGATTTCCATTGCTCCGCCTAAACCCTTTAGTCTGTTTTCAAGATTATGCAGTCCGATTCCTTTTTTGACATCAAGGATGTTAAATCCTTTTCCGTTATCTTCAAAAAGAAGGTTTAGATGGTTTTCGATTAAATTCAGTTGTAAGTCTATTTTTGTGGCTTCAGCATGTTTTATGGTGTTGGCCAGAAGTTCTTGAATAATCGAGAAAGCTTCAAGCTGAATAGTTTCATCTAATCGGTTTATGGCTTCTTTGGGGTAAAAATTAGATTCGATTATAATTTTACTTACGTCTTTTATCGAATTTAGATAGTCCTCTATAACCAAGCAAAATTGATTTTGACTGAACTTTTTTGGAACTAAATTGTGGGATAAATTTCTAACTTGTTGGTAGGTTTCGTCCAATTGCGATGTAATGTTTTGCATATAACTTATATTCGAGTTTTTGCTAATAGCATTAACTTGTAATTTTATCGCAGCCAAATTGCCACCAATACTGTCGTGTAATTCCTGTGCTATGCGTTGTCTCTCTTTGTCTTGCCCAGCAACAGAGGCTTTGATGAGCTTTAATTCTTGTTCTTTTAAAATTGTTTCCAGTTTTTGTGTGGTTACTTCGTGTTGTTTTTTGTTCAAAATACGCTCTGCTTTTAGTCGCTTGTAGTATTGAAACAATGATCCAATTATCAGAAGAAATAAAAAAGAAAAAGCAATAATAATGAGATTTCTAGTTTTCTTTTCTTGTTCAATCTCTAATGCTTTTAGTTGCTTTTGTTTTTTAAGCAAGGCAATTTCGCTGAGTTTTTTTTGAGCTAAATTTTTAGCAACTTCTTTTTGTAAATTCAAATTGAGTATTGCTTCCTCTTGGTTTTTGAGTTTTAGCTGTGAAGTTTCGTTTTCAAATTGCAGGGTTCTTATTTCTTTTTCTTTTTGAAGGGTGTTGAATTTGATTTCGAGTTCAGCAATATCTTTTTTGTTTTGTATTCGATTGATAGAGTCCTTTAGTGTTTCTCTTTTATCAGAAAGCATCAGGGCATCTTTGTAATTATTTTGATTGACAGCAATTTTGGTCAATTGATCATAGATGTTGATCCGCTCTTGTAATAAGCCTAAAATATAAGTTTTTTCTAAAGCTGCCGTAAGTAATAGTTTAGCGTTTTCATATTGTCCTTGATTGTAATGAATTTGAGCAATGGCAACCCTAGAATCCAAAGATATTTGTTGATAGTTATTGGTATCTCCAGTTTTTAGGGCAATTAGATAGTAATTAAGGGCAGTGTCCATCTGTTTTTGTTCCATATAATTAGCTCCCAAACTAATGGCAACAATGGCAGTGCAGTAACTGTTTTGTTCTTTATCACATAAGGCCGCTGCTTTCTTCAAATATTGATTGGAAAGCTCGTAGTTTTTTTGGGCTGCATAAATATCTCCGATATTGATATAGCTGCCATAAATCATTTCTGGGTCTTCCTTATAAGTCAAACAGTCTTTAAAGAGCTGAAGCGCTTTAGTGTATTTTCCTTCTTGACTATAGATAAGAGCCAAACCGTGTTTGTGGTTAAAGTACAATTGTTGTTCGTTGTACTTTAATGCGGTTTCCATCCCTTTTATACGGTATTTTTTGCTCTCGGCAAGCAATCCTTTTCGAAGATAAACCGATGCCATCAAATTATAACCCAAAGTGACAAGTCTATTTCTAAGCGAATCATTACTGTTCGAGTTTGATTGTAATGCTCTTTTGGTATAAAATAAGGTAGAATCCAGTGAGGATTGTTTTTGGAAATAATAAGCAATTAGTAAGTTTGCATCTGAAATGGTTTTGGGGTATTTCGCTTTTTGTATAAGTCGATGTGCTTTTTTATAGGCTAATTTTTCTTCTCCTTTATTATAGATTGCATATAAGGATTTGATTTGTTTTTCTTCGTTGGCTTTCAGGTTGTTTACCGGTTGAAAGCTTATTTTGGTTTTTAAATTCTCGTTTTGAGCCTCAATACAAAATGATGACAAGAGCAAAAGCCCTAAAAAGATATTTCGAAAAAAACACATCATAAAAAATTAAGGTTAAGTTTTAAAACGGATTTGCTAGACTTGATAAAGAGGCCATTTACAAGAAAAGTTGTTTGAAGGCTAAAGTACTATATAAAAGCGTTTTAATGTGTTATGAATTTAAATATAAATAGTAAAATTGTGAAAAATACTATTTTTATTTCAATGAATAACTTTCGTTATTTTGTGAATACTGTTAGAATTTACACAATATAAACAACGGAAAGGGTTATTTAAAACTAAAATTATGCTTTTAAGTAATTTAAAATAATTATTTTTGCGATTCAAAAATTACACACAGACAATATAAATATGAGAACGATACAATTTAGAGAGGCCATTTGCGAAGCGATGAGTGAAGAAATGCGTCGCGATGAGTCCATATACTTAATGGGTGAAGAGGTAGCAGAATACAACGGTGCCTATAAAGCATCAAAAGGGATGCTTGCCGAATTTGGTGAAAAAAGAGTAATTGATACCCCAATTGCAGAATTAGGATTTACAGGAATTGCTGTAGGATCTGCAATGAATGGTTGTCGCCCAATTGTTGAGTATATGACTTTCAACTTTTGTTTAGTTGGGATTGATCAAATTATAAATAACGCTGCCAAAATCCGTCAAATGACCGGTGGGCAGTTCAATGTGCCTATCGTTTTCCGTGGGCCAACAGCTTCAGCGGGACAGTTGGGAGCAACACACTCACAAGCTATCGAAAACTGGTTTGCAAACACTCCAGGACTAAAAGTGGTAGTTCCTTCTAATGTTTATGACGCAAAAGGGTTATTGAAATCAGCTATTCGTGATAATGATCCAGTTATTTTCATGGAGTCTGAGCAAATGTATGGTGATAAAGGGGAAGTGCCAGATGGAGAATATACAATTCCACTAGGCGTTGCAGACATCAAACGTGAAGGTACAGATGTTACTATTGTTTCTTTTGGAAAAATTATCAAAGAAGCTTATATTGCAGCTGACGAATTGGCTAAAGAGGGAATTTCATGCGAAATCATCGACTTAAGAACGGTTCGTCCAATGGACAAAGAAGCAATTTTTACGTCGGTTAAAAAGACAAATAGATTGGTAATACTTGAAGAAGCTTGGCCATTTGCTAGTGTTTCTTCTGAAATTGCTTATCTTGTTCAAGAGCAAGCTTTTGATTTTCTTGATGCACCAATACAACGTATCACAACCGCAGATACTCCAGCACCATATTCTCCAGTTTTATTGAAAGAATGGTTGCCTAATGCAGCTGATGTTGTAAAAGCAGTTAAGAAAGTTTTATATAAATAATTAGAGCATCAATAATTTAAAAGGCTTCATCAAAAAAGAATCTTGATGAAGCTTTTTTTATAACCAACATGAAGAAAATTGTAGTTTTTATCGTATTGTTTTTTAGTGTAGCAACTTACTCTGTTTTTGGTCAAACAAAAGTGAGCGGTATTGTTGTAGATGTTAACAAACAACCTGTTCCTTACGCCAACGTGGTTTTTAAAAATTCCAGTATAGGAACCGTTACTAACGAAGATGGGCGATTTTATTTAGAATCGCCACAAACTTTTTCTACACTAATAATTACTTCGGTTGGGTTTTCAGATAAAGAAATCGAACTCACCAAAGCAATTAACTATAATTTTACGATAGAATTAAAAGAACAACAAGAATTAAAAGAAGTTGTTATTTATACAGGAAAAACCTCAAAGAAAAATAATCCAGCACTAGATATTTTGCGTAAAATTTGGGAGAAAAAGAAGAAAAATGGTCTGTACCAATTCGCCCAATATCAAATGGAGAAATACGAAAAGGTTGAGTTCGATATCAATTCTATTGACAGTGCTTACAAAAAGCAGCGTATTTTTAAGGGCATGGAGTTTATTTTTAATCATGTAGATACTTCAAAAGTAACTGGAAAAACTTATTTGCCTATTTTCATCAACGAAGCACTTATAGATGTTTATGGCGATAACAAAATGTCTAAAGTAAAAGAAATTACTAAAGCCAATAAAACTTCTGGTTTCGATGGGAATCAGCAAATTTTGTCGTTTATAAAAGATCTGTATTCAGACTATAATATTTATAATAATTATATCGAACTGTTTGACAAAAGTTTCACGAGTCCACTTTCTAGAACGGGAATAGATGTTTATAATTATGTATTAAAAGACACAGCTTATATTGATAATAAATTGTGTTTCAATATTGTTTTTTATCCAAGACGTAAAAGCGAATTAACTTTCAAAGGAGATTTTTGGGTAAACGATACCACATTTGCCATCAAAAAAATTAATATGGCCGTGACCAAAAGCGCCAATATAAACTGGGTAAAAGACATTTATGTAGAGCAGGAATTTGAGGTTTTGAACGATTCTGTTTTTCTTTTAACTAAGGATTATTTGATGTCTGATTTTGCATTCAATAAAAAAGATAAATCAAAAGGAGTTTACGGAAAACGTACAACCTTTTACCAAAACCATAAATTCGATATTCCAAAGCCGGCTAGTTTTTACAAAGAAGACGTTAATTATGTTGACAAGTCAATTTACAAAAAGAGCGATGAATATTGGGAAGAGCATCGTTTTGAAAAACTAAGCAAAGACGAGTTGGGGGTTTATAAAATGCTCGATACTCTAAAAACCGTCCCAGCCTTTAAGCAAATGACCGATGTGGTAACGATTCTTGCCAGCGGTTACATCAATTACAATAACTTTGATATAGGGCCTCTTTTTTCTACTTTCGGATATAACGAAGTCGAAGGTTTTAGAACCAGAATAGGAGGAAGAACCTATTTTGGGCCAGATGACCCTTGGCGTGTACAAGGATTCTTGGCATATGGAGCCAATGATAATAAATTTAAATATGGTTTTGCTGGAAAATGGATGATCGATAAGAAAAACAGAATTATCATCTCAGGAGGAAATAGACGCGATATAGAACAATTGGGATCACAACTAACAACTTCCAATGATATTTTGGCTAGAAATTATGGCTCGTCGGCATTTTTTACAACAGGATCCAATGGAAAGCTTACCAGTATAAGTTTGACCAATGCCTATATTTCTATAGAACCTTTAAAAAATTTGACCTTTCAAACAGGGATAACTTACAAAAAATTAGAGTCGGCATCCCCAGTTTTTAGTATCGATTATTACACCACTTTGCCAACAGCTGCCAATCCTTCGGGAGTAATAAAAAGTACAACAACACAATCCGAATTTAATATTCAGGCAGAGTTTACCCCCAATCGAAGAACAATTGCCTATGGAGTAGAAAGAAGTGTAGCCAATACACCCTATTCTACAATCTATGTCAACTTTAGTCAAGGATATAAAGGAATTTGGAATAGTGATTTTAATTATAAAAAATTAGAACTTTATTACAAACAACCCATTACTATCGGGCCACTAGGTCGAACCAATTTGATTTTCGAACTCGGTAAAACCTTTGGGACAGTCCCTTTAGGGCTTATGAGTGTTATACCAGGAAACCAAACCTTTTTTACCGTAGAAAATGCTTTTAGTAACCTCAATTATTACGAATTTGTGACTGATACTTACGCAACCATGCAGTGGTACCACGATTTTAACGGAAGACTTTTTGCAAGAGTTCCTTTTTTACGAAAACTCAACTGGAGAGAAATTATAGGAATAAAAGGAGCATACGGAACGGTTTCTGATGCTAATAGAGCCATAAATGCTTCGGGAGTAGAGTACCTAGCACCCGAAGATATCTATTGGGAATACAATGCGGGAATTGGTAATATTTTCAAGATATTCCGTTTAGATTTCTCCTGGAGAGGAAGCTATCGCGATATGCCAAACATTAACAAATTTGCTGTAAAAGCATCAGTAGGATTCTATTTTTAGGAGCTATTTCCAGCTTTCGTTACAATTTTTTGTCAAAATACTTTATTTTCAATTGCCAAAAAGGAGCTTTCGTTGGTCGCTCTTTTAGGCAAGAAAATAATAGTATTCTATCCTGCAAAATTTTCACTATAATCTGGGCTAGGGCATTAAGAATCTAACAAGATTTGTTTTTATAAATTCAAAATTATGCAACAAGCTCTCGATTATCTTTTTGAAAAAAATCCAATATTCCAAGAAATAGTAAGTTTATACGGATTGCCTACCATTCCTAAACGACCACAAGGATTCGAAACATTAGTGCTGCTGATTTTAGAGCAACAAGTCTCGATAGATTCGGCCAAAGCAACTTTTTTAAAATTAAAAGATCAACATAATATTTTAAAACCAGAAACATTGGTAGTTGTTACCGATGAACAGTTCAGAGTTTTTGGTGTAAGCAGACAAAAGGCTACTTATATAAAAGCCCTATCATCGGCAATTTTAAATAAAGAAATAGATTTAGAAAGTTTACCTCATAAATCATCACAACAAGTGCGAGAAGAGATGATTAAAATTAAAGGAATAGGAAACTGGACAATCGATATTTATCTTATGTTTTGTTTACAAGACCCCGATTTATTGCCATTAGGTGATATTGCCGTTGTAAATACAATAAAAGAATTGCTCAATGTTCATGACAAACAAGAGATGCAAATTCTAACGGAACAATGGAGTCCTTACAAGTCTTATGCAACCTATTTGCTCTGGCATTATTATTTAAGAAAACGAAACAGGACAATTGTCTATTAATGACATCATTTAGCGAAAAAAGTTATAACTATAATATTACTTTTTTTATTGGATAAAAGTATTGTTTGATTACTTTTGCAATCGTTAATAAATTATGAAAATATAAAAGAATAATGACTGCAGACAAATTAAAAACTTTTGATGTATTAATCGAAATACCAAGAGGGAGTAGAAATAAATACGAGTACGATTTTGAAATAAAAAGAATGCGTTTTGATAGAATGTTATTCTCTTCTATGATGTACCCAGCGGATTATGGTTTTATTCCAGAAACCTTAGCAATGGATGGAGACCCACTAGATGTTTTGGTATTGGTAAACGAACCAACTTTCCCAGGTTGTGTAATGGAAGTAAAACCTATTGGAGTTTTTCATATGGCTGATGATAAAGGACCAGACGAAAAAATTATCTGTGTACCAGTTTCAGATCCAATCTGGAACAAACTAAACGATTTAGGCGATATTAATCCTCACTTATTAAAAGAAATCGAGCATTTCTTCCAGGTTTATAAAGACTTAGAAAACAAAAAAGTTGATGTAGAAGGTTGGGGAGACGTAAACGAAGCATTCGATATCATCAAAGAATGTACTAAACGTTTTAATGATATTCCAAATAAACCAGAAGGATTATTTAGTATTAGATAATAGTTTACCGTAAATTTTGTAAAAAAAGCAACACCCCGTTAAGAGTGTTGCTTTTTTCGTTAAATTGCCTGAGATTACTTTTTTATTAACCAACCAAAATAACTATTTTATGAATTCAATTATGATTTATGTGCCTATTATTATGGCGATAATAGGACTTATTTTTATGGCCATCAAAAGAGCTTGGGTGCTGAAACAAGATCCTGGAGATGGCAAAATGAAAGAGATATCAGATTATATCTATGAAGGAGCTTTGGCTTTCTTAAAGGCAGAATACAAATTGTTGGCTGTCTTTGTTATAATCGCAAGTGTTGTATTGGCAGGTATCACTTTTATTCCAGGTGTCAAAACAAATATATTAATCGTAATTGCATTTATTTTCGGGGCTTTTTTCTCTGCGTTAGCTGGTAATATGGGAATGAAAATTGCAACCAAAACCAATGTTAGAACCACACAGGCTGCTCGCACAAGTTTGCCCCAAGCCTTGAAAGTATCTTTTGGAGGAGGAACCGTAATGGGATTAGGAGTAGCTGGTTTAGCTGTTTTAGGTTTAACGGGTTTTTTTATTGTCTTTTTTAAAATTTTCATGAACGGGCAATGGACTTCTACCGAGGATATGACAGTGGTGCTTGAAACCTTAGCGGGATTTTCTCTAGGCGCCGAATCAATCGCTTTGTTCGCTCGTGTAGGAGGAGGAATTTACACTAAAGCAGCCGATGTTGGAGCCGATCTGGTGGGCAAAGTTGAAGCAGGAATTCCTGAAGATGATCCTCGTAACCCTGCTACAATTGCAGACAATGTTGGAGACAATGTTGGGGATGTTGCAGGTATGGGAGCCGATTTGTTTGGTTCTTATGTAGCGACTGTTCTTGCTGCAATGGTACTAGGGAATTATGTAATAAAGGATATGGGAGGAAATATTCAAGATGCTTTTGGAGGGATAGGTCCAGTTTTGTTACCAATGGCAATCGCAGGATTTGGAATTTTATTTTCGATTATAGGAACAATGCTTGTTAAAATAACAGATGAAAATGCCAAAGAAGCTCAAGTTCAAAAAGCTTTGAATATTGGAAATTGGATTTCGATTATTTTAACCGCAATTTCATGTTATTTCTTAGTGCAGTATATGTTGCCAGAAACTATGACGATGTCTTTTTTTGGTGAAGGAAGCAAAGAAATTTCTTCTATGCACGTGTTTTATGCTACTATTATAGGTTTGATTGTTGGTGGAGCAATTTCGTCTGTGACCGAATATTATACTGGTTTAGGAACCAAACCAGTGTTGGCAATTGTTCAAAAGTCAAGTACTGGAGCGGGAACCAATGTAATTGCAGGTTTGGCAACAGGAATGATTTCTACTTTTCCAACGGTATTGTTATTTGCAATAGCAATCTGGTCTTCTTATGTTTTAGCTGGATTTTATGGTGTGGCATTGGCGGCTTCGGCTATGATGGCGACTACTGCTATGCAATTGGCAATCGATGCTTTTGGACCAATATCTGATAATGCTGGTGGAATTGCCGAAATGAGCGAATTACCAAAAGAAGTGCGTACTCGTACAGATATTTTAGATTCTGTTGGTAATACAACAGCAGCAACTGGAAAAGGTTTTGCTATTGCTTCTGCTGCTTTAACATCATTAGCGTTATTCGCGGCTTATGTTACATTTACCGGAATTGATGGGATTAATATTTTCAAAGCACCTGTATTAGCAATGTTATTTGTGGGCGGAATGATACCAGTTGTTTTTTCTGCTTTGGCAATGAATTCTGTTGGTAAAGCGGCTATGGATATGGTGTATGAAGTTCGTCGCCAGTTTAAAGAAATTGCGGGTATCATGGAAGGAACTGGAAAACCCGAATACGGAAAGTGTGTCGAAATTTCTACTAAGGCAGCTTTACGTGAAATGATGTTGCCTGGTGTTCTAACAATAGGTTTCCCAATTGCCATTGTACTTTTAGGAAAATTAGTGTATGGTGATAATAATCAATTAATTGCTGAGATGCTGGGAGGTTACATGGCGGGTGTTACCGTTTCGGGTGTACTTTGGGCAGTGTTTCAAAACAATGCTGGGGGCGCTTGGGATAATGCTAAAAAATCTTTTGAAGCCGGAGTGATGATTAATGGAGAAATGACCTATAAAGGTTCGGATGCACACAAGGCGGCTGTAACTGGAGATACAGTAGGGGATCCGTTCAAAGATACTTCTGGCCCATCAATGAATATCTTAATCAAACTAACTTGTTTAATAGGATTAGTGATGGCACCAATTTTAGGTAACGGAAGTGCAACCATAAGTAAAGATGACTGTTGTGCAAAGAAAGAGATAAAAATGGAGCAATGTTCGATGCACAAGGATAAGGTGATGAACGGGAAATGCGACATGACCAAATGTGCTAAAATGACCAAAGAGGAATGTGCCAAAATGTGTGACAGTTTGGGTTGTACTCCTGAGCAAAAAGAAATGTGTTTGTCTCATTTTGATAAAAACGGGAAATTTGTAGCACCAAAAGGGAAATCCTGTTGTGCCAAGAAACCAGTGAAAAAGGAAGTCTATAATCAGTTTAGAATTGAGAAAATTAAAAACAATGGGAAAGTGACGGCAACCGTTACTACGACTGTAGATGGAATGACTGTTGTAAAAAAGTTTGAAGGAACCGAAGCCGAAGTTGATGCTCAAATTGAAGCTTTAGAATAAAAGTATAAGTTTTATAACAAAAAATGCCTCGAAAATTTCGAGGCATTTTTTTGTTTGTATATCTAAAAGTTAGAATAATCCGTTCAGTTCAGCATCTATTCGATTGATGATATTTCCTAAATCTTCAGGATTGTCAACGAAATTAATATTGTCAACATCAATAATCATTATTTTTCCCTTGTTGTAAGTTTGTACCCAAGCTTCATAACGTTCGTTAAGTCGGCTTAAATAATCAATAGAAATGGTGTTTTCATATTCACGACCTCGTTTGTGAATTTGTCCCACTAAGTTTGGGATAGAACTTCTCAGGTAAATCAACAAATCAGGAGCTTTTACCAAAGATTCCATCAATTCAAAAAGAGATGAATAATTTTCAAAATCGCGATTTGTCATCAATCCCATTGCATATAGATTGGGAGCAAAAATATGAGCATCTTCATAAATGGTTCTATCTTGGATAATTTTTTTACCACTTTCACGAATTTGCATCACTTGACGAAAACGACTATTCAAGAAATAGATTTGTAGATTAAATGACCATCTTTCCATTTGATGATAAAAATCGTCTAGATAGGGATTGTCAACAACTTCCTCAAAATGGGGCTCCCATTTAAAATGTTTGGCTAACAAACGTGTTAAAGTTGTTTTTCCTGACCCTATGTTTCCAGCTATAGCTATGTGCATTACGATATTGGGATTTAAAAATTCATATTTTCTAAGTTTGTAAAAATAGGTAAAATTTGTTTCTAGAAAAGGGATTTATATTATGATTTTGAAATATTAATTGTAGGCTTTGAGCAATTTCAAAAATAAAATGTCTGCATCCTAAAAAGGGAATAATAAATGGAGTAGCTCTTTTTTAAAATTTCAATTTGATGTTTAATGCATTATGTGATTTGTGATTGTATTTTTATAGTACAAATAAGTTAATTCTTTAGTCAGGAAATAAGCTGAATTTATCTTGAAATAATAGCAGTTTGTATATTCGATTTTTTGGAGAGCAACATTGGTTTTATCTTTGAAATGTAATTCTTTGACAGTTTTTTTGACCTTGAATTATAAAAACAGTTAGAATTTTTTGGTTGAAATTCTAATAAAATTATTTTTGGTTGTTATTCCTAACAGGCTTTAAAACCTGTTAGGGATATTATTTCTTTAGCAACGCAATTTTAATTGATAATAAGACAGTTGTTTTAGTAACAAACCGATACACTCACAAGACAAATTGTCAAACGAAAACATCAAATTATGAGAAAATTATTTTTTGCTTTTAACATGATAGCCTTAACGATACAGTTACAGGCACAAGAATTTCAAGGTATGGCAGTTTATGAATCCAAAACCAGTACTGCGGATTTTAAAAACAGAATGCCAGCAAACAGAGATATTACTCCAGAGATGCAAAAAAACATGGAGGAGCGAATGAAAAAAATGTTCGAAAAGACATTTATTCTAAATTTTGATAAATCAGCATCCACTTACAAAGAAGAAGAAAAACTCGATACACCAGGGCAAGAAGGTGGTGGTATGCGTATGATGAATTCTATGATGGGTGGCGGAGGAACTTTTTACAAGAATGTAAAAGACAAATCCTATACAGTAGATAAGGAATTTATGGGAAAAGAATTTTTAATCAAAGATTCGTTACCTAATTTAAATTGGAAACTTGAATCTGAAACCAGAATTATTGGAGGATATAACTGTTTTAAAGCAACAGCAGTTCGAGCAACAAGCAAAACCGATTTTAGAAATTTCAGACCTAAAGACGAAAAAAAGGAAGAATCAAAATCTGATGATAAAGACAAAAAGACGTCATTGATGGCGAACATTGAAATGCCAAAGGAAACTATAGTTACTGCTTGGTACACACCCGAAATACCAGTCAGTCAAGGGCCTGAAAATTACTGGGGTTTGCCAGGTTTGATTTTAGAAATTAATGACGGAAGAACAACTATATTGTGCTCAAAAGTGGTTCTGAATGTGAAAGATAAAGTTGCCATAAAAGCTGCTACAAACGGAAAAGTGGTTACGCAAAATCAGTACGATGAGATTGTGGTTAAAAAAATGGAGGAATTTAGAGAGATGGGCGATAGAAATAGAGGAGGAATGCCGCCACCAATGCGTTAACAGACACCAATCTAAAATTAATTTTTTTTTAAACAACAAACACTTAAGTGAAAAGGTTACTCAGCTTTATTTTGATACTGTTTACAACCGCAATGGTTTCTCAGAACATTAGGTTCGACGGAACTGTTACGGATAACACCAATAAGCCCCTCGAAATGGCCAATGTTATGGCGGTAAACACCGAAACCAAAACGATGGATTCGTATGCCATTACAAATGATAAAGGAAAGTTTGTATTGAATTTAAAACCCAATTCGAATTATTCGATCAAGCTAAGTTTTTTGGGAATGAGAAATAAAGAATTTACTCTGGTTACTACGGCTCAAAATATCACCCAAAGTATCGTGATGGATTCTGGTGGAATTGAGCTCGAAGGGATCGAAATAGTGAGAGAAATGCCTGTTTCTATCAAAGGGGATACTATTGTTTATAATGCTGATTCTTTCAAATCTGGAACCGAAAGAAAACTGGAAGATGTGTTGAAAAAATTACCTGGAGTCGAGGTAAATTCCGATGGAGAGATTGAAGTTGAGGGGAAAAAAGTGTCTAAATTAATGGTAGAGGGTAAAGATTTTTTTGATGGAGATACCAAGCTTGGCGTAAAAAATATTCCTGCAGATGCAATTGATAAAGTTCAGGTGCTTCGAAATTTTAATGAAATCGGGGCTTTGAAAGGATTGGAAAACAATGAGGAAAATGTTGCCATGAATATCAAACTCAAAGAAGGAAAGAAAAACTTTTGGTTTGGAGATGTCAATGCCGGTATTGGTGTTGCTGAGTTAGATAGTCGCTATGTTGTTAATCCGAAATTGTTTTATTACAATCCGAAATACAGTGTCAATTTTATTTCCAATTTTAATAATATAGGAGAGTTGCCTTTGACAATTCAGGATTATTTTAAATTCACAGGTGGTTTTAGAAACATGATGAAAAAAGGAGGAAGCAGTTTTAACGTTTCGTCTAATGATTTAGGAATTTCACTCATGAAAAACAATAAAGCCAAAGAAATTGACACCAAATTTGGCGCAACCAATTTTGCCTATAATGTTACTAAATCTTGGAGCCTAAGCGGTTTTGCTATTCTGTCAGAATCAAAAACAGAGTTGGAGACCATCTCTCAAACAAAGGTTCTTGATCCAAATTCGACCGAAGTTTTTTCTACAGAAAACAGATCCGAAAACACAGATCAAAAAAGCCATTTGGGTTTGTTTAAATTGAGTTCTAGTTACAAACCGAATTCTCAATTTCAGTTCGATTATGATTTTTTGTCTAAATTATCAAAACAAGATGAATACAGTACCATTGTGAGCCAGTCAATAGACGAGTCTGGAACACAAAGTCAAGATATTAATACCAACAAAATTCAGAACCCAACAGCGTATAATCAAAATCTAAGTTTGTATTATACGCAAAGTGAGAAAAATATTTTCGCTCTCGAAATGCAACATTTATACCAAGAGGAAGATCCTTTTTACAATGCCATTTCACAGTATCAACCATTTGTATTGCCAGGATATGTTGAGGGACAAAATAGTAATGATATCAATCAAAATCGTTTTGTAAAGACCAACAAAGTAGATACTAAATTAGATTATTATTATATGGTAACGCCTAAGAGCAATCTTAATTTTACTTTTGGGAATACATACTCGTACCAAAATTTTAATTCCAGTATGTTTCAAATTTTAGACAATGGAGATACAAATAAATTACTTGACGCAGCAGATAATAATAGCGTAACGTATCGTTTTACCGATGCTTTTGTGGGTTTGCATTATAAAATTTTGGCAGGAAAATTTACAATCACTCCAGGGGTGAGTTTTCATTATTACGACATGACCAATGCTCAACTCGGCGTAAGCAACACTAATAGTTTTACAAAAGTGTTGCCTGATTTTTATACATTGTATCAAATCAAAAAGTCTGAAACATTGACCTATAATATGACTTTTACAAATGACTTTACCGACATCAATAAATTAGCCGAAGGGTATGTGTTAAATAATTATAATAGCTTATTTAGCGGAAACAGTAATTTGTCTAATGCTACTTCTCAGGTGCATTCGTTGCGTTATTTCAAATACAATATGTTTAATTTCGAAAATATTTTTGCCAATGTTACTTATACAAGAGTAATGGATGCAATAAAATCTAATGTCATTTTTGATGGAATTAATCAAACGGCAACTCCTTATAATTCGACTGATTTAGATCAATCAATTTCGGGAAATGGTAGCTACGGACGTTCTTTTTTAAAGAATTATAAAGCTTCGGCAAGTTTGAGTTTAAATTGGTCTAAATACCACAATATTCAAAATAGCGAATTGGCCGTATCCGAAAGTTTTACCCAAAGTTATACGGTAAAAGCATCAACCAATTATAAAAAATTACCCAATCTAGAAATAGGTTATAATAAGATGATTAATGATTTTGGAAGCGATACTTTTTATACCGATAAGCCTTTTGCAAAATTAGATTATTATTTTTTGAATGGTTTTTCGTTTGTGACCGAATACGAGTATTATCACTATTACAACCATTCCGAATCGGTTAATAATGAGTATGATTTTTTAAATGCGAGTTTGATTTATCAAAAAAAGGATAGTAAATGGGAGTATAAAATTTCAGGAACGAATATTTTGAATACTGTTTCTCTCAATGATGATAGTTTTTCTCAATTCTCTACAAAAGTTTCAAGATACACAGTGCAACCCAGGTATATTATTTTTTCATTAAAATATAATATATGATGAATAGAAGTTGATACCACTTTTTGAGTGAAGTGTTTATTTTATTTAGTGTTTAAAATTGTTTGTTTAACTCAAAAACAATTTCTATTCAAAAAAAGGGACTGTCCAAAAAGACATAATCTTGTCGAGCTGAACTTGTTTCAGCTTCTTTAGACGCTTGATTATCATTTGTTTTTTAGATTCCGAGATAAATTCGGAATGACAAAACAAGACTTTTAGGACGGTCTCTTTTTTAAAACGCTTCCGAGACTCTAAAATACAATCCCCAATCTCCTTTTCCTGCTGCAATATCAAAACCTGCGTTCATTTTTCGTTTTGGGATAATCATATATCGAGCACCCAATCCAGCAGCAGGTAAGAGCCCTGAACCGTCAAAAGCTCCTGCAATCCCTGCAAATCCTACAGCACCCCATTTTTTGTAAATATGATAGCGGTATTCAGTTTGTATTGCTAAAACCATGTCGCTTCTGTAATCTCCACTAGAATATCCTCTCAGGTCTTTTCCTCCAATTGTTTTTTCACCTATAAAAGGGACTGTTCCTAGACCAGCATAATAATATAAACGAGATGCTAAAACACCATTTTCATTAATACGTTGGTAATTATTAAAGTCTAGCTGAATATAACTGAATGTTTCTTCATTACCCATCCATTTTGGATTGTTGATATAATTTAAGTTGACAAAAAATCCATTAGAAGGATTGTAAATATAATCTCTATTGTCAAAACTAGATGGAATCCCGAAACCACTCAGGCGTGATTTTTCATCAGGGTTTCCATTATCATATTCCGTTGTCGAATTAGAATATTTGTATTTTAAACCCGAATAAAAACGACTAAAAAAATTATAGGTAAAGTCAACCACAAAAAAACTGATTTCAGTAGAAAAATCGACATAAGTGGGGTCGTAAATATCCGAAACATCATCCAAATATTGAAAATTTTTGATCCCAGTACCGCCAACCCACGAAAGCCTTATTTTATCTTCTTTTAAATACAATCTTTGAAACACAAAAGTAAACCATGATTTGTTTTCAGAATAAAAAGCTCCAATACCTGTCTTACTCGCTGGTGAAATAGTGTCTTTTGGATTTAAATCTGTGAAACAATTTAGCATTGCTCCTGCCGAGATGCCATAGGAACGGTTATAGGAAACTATTGGTATTGGCGCAAAATTGGTTCGTGACAAAATCCCAGTCTTCGTTTTGATAGAATCCTGTTGTTGTGCCCAAATAGTATTTTGAATATTTAGAATAAAAATGAAGGCGATTGCTAAAAAAACTCTGTTTTTCATAAGGTTTTGTTTATCAGTGTAGTAAATATAATAAATATTATAATGCTATTAGATAAATAAAAAAACCGCAATTTCTATTTTTAGAATTGCGGTTTTCTGTACAATAATTCGAATTTTTATAAGCCAAAAGCGGCTTTTACTTGATCTACGTAATCAAGCTTTTCCCATGTAAATAATTCTACTGTAACTGTTTTTTCAGTTCCTCCAGGAGCTACAAAAGTTTTAGTTACGGTTTCTGGAGTACGTCCCATATGTCCGTAAGCTGCCGTTTCGCTATAGATAGGATTTCTCAATTTCAAGCGTTGCTCGATAAAATATGGACGCATATCAAAAATAGCAGCTACTTTTTTAGCGATTTCACCATTCGTTAAGTTTACTTTTGAAGTTCCGTAAGTTTCAATAAAAATTCCCATTGGTTCTGCAACTCCAATTGCATAAGAAACTTGTACCAAAATTTCATCGGCAACTCCTGCAGCAACAAGATTTTTAGCGATGTGACGTGTGGCATACGCAGCACTTCTATCTACTTTACTTGGATCTTTTCCAGAAAAAGCTCCTCCTCCGTGAGCTCCTTTTCCGCCGTAAGTATCAACAATGATTTTTCTTCCTGTCAATCCAGTGTCTCCATGAGGTCCTCCAATTACGAATTTACCAGTCGGGTTTATGTGGTAATTGATTTTATCATTGAATAAATGTGCGTATTCTGGATATTTTGCTTTTACTCTTGGAATCAAAATAGTAATCAAATCATTCTTGATTTTTGCCAACATTTCTGCCTCAAGTGCAAAATCATCATGTTGGGTTGAAATTACAATAGCATCGATTCGTTGTGGTTTGTTATCGTCACTGTATTCTAGAGTTACTTGTGATTTTGCATCAGGGCGCAAATAAGTAATTTCAGAATTCTCTCTTCTTAAACTAGCTAATTCAATTAATAGCGCATGAGCAATATCTAAAGCTAGTGGCATATAATTTTCGGTTTCATTTGTAGCGTAACCAAACATCATTCCTTGGTCACCAGCTCCTTGTTCTTCTTTGCTAGCTCTATCAACTCCTTGGTTGATGTCTGCGGATTGTTCGTGAATTGCAGAAAGGATACCGCAAGAGTTGGCTTCAAACATATATTCGCTTTTGGTATAACCAATTTTACGAATTACATCACGGGCAATTTGTTGTACATCTAAGTAGGTATCTGATTTTACTTCACCAGCCAAAATTACTTGACCAGTTGTAACTAATGTCTCGCAAGCTACTTTTGAGTCAGCATCAAATGCCAAAAAATTATCAATTAATGCATCTGAAATTTGATCAGCAACTTTGTCTGGATGTCCTTCACTTACAGATTCTGACGTAAATAAATAAGCCATAATAAATTTAAATTTTAAAATTAATTGAGAAAAAAATTGCAGAATGGCTAAAGGAGAGTTCCTGTTTTAGCATTTTTACTACTGAAAATTTTTCAGCATCCATAATGAACAACTTTCATTATGAAGAGGTTGCAATCAGTTCAAATTTTTCCTCTTGTTTTCGGGTGCAAAGGTATGAAACCATTTTGAATTCCAAATTAATCTTTTACTTTTTTTGACTAATTAAGAGGATTTTAACAAACACGACTAGTTCTATAGAATTTGTAAAAATATTTCACTTTTTCTTTGGTAGTTAAAAATAAAGTTTGCACATTTGTCAAACAAAAGAAAACAAAATGAACTTTATTACTAAAAATATGTGTTGTATGATGTCGGAAACTTCCGCAGGGTACACTATTGTTTAGTTTTTTAGTCTAAATAATATACAAAAAAGTACCTCTGCAATTGCGGAGGTTTTTTTTTGATGTGAATTGAAGGTAAATTTAAAATAAGAAGTAGAAAAAATTAAATGGAATAAAAATGAGTAATTCAATTGTAAATAAAATGATAATGTGTTGTTCGATGTGTATGTACATCCCAATACTCTATTGCCAAAAGTGAAGGATTTAGTCCTTGGTCTAGTTTAACAATTAGCCCTTTTGGTAGCCATCCGAAAGGGCTTTTTTATTTTCAATGCAATTTGATAAAATATTTAGAATCAAAATAATATAGATATAATAATTATAACATTAAAAATTAAACAATTATGAGCACACAAAAATTCGCAACAAACGCATTGCACGCAGGACATGACGTATCTAAAAACGGAGGAACAAGAGCAGTTCCTATTTATCAAACCACATCTTATGTGTTTAATAACTCGGATCATGCGGCTAATTTATTTGGCCTTTCCGAAGAAGGCTATATTTATACCCGATTAAACAACCCAACCAATGATATTCTAGAAAAACGATTGGCAACTCTTGAGGGCGGAATTGGTGCTGTTGTAACAGCATCTGGAACGGCGGCGATATCGACAGCTTTATTAGTATTGCTAAAAGCGGGAGATCACATTGTAGCGTCTAGTAGTTTGTATGGGGGAACTTATAATTTATTAAAAGTAACATTGCCAAGATTGGGTATCACAACTACTTTTGTAGATCCTACCGATTCAGAAAACTTTACTCGTGCCGCAAAATCTAATACAAGAGCTTTTTTTGTAGAAAGTTTGGGTAATCCAAAACTTGATGTTCTTAATTTGAAAGCGATTTCTCAAGAAGCCAAAGCTTTCAAGGTTCCTTTTATAGTAGATAATACGGTAGCTTCTCCTTATTTGTTGAACCCGATTGAGTATGGAGCCGATATTGTAATTCATTCTTTAACAAAATACATTTCAGGAAATGGAACTTCACTTGGAGGTGTTATAATTGATGCTGGAAAATTTGATTGGGGCAACGGAAAATTTCCTGAATTTACAGAACCTTCTCCTGGATATCACGGTTTGGTATATCATGAAGCACTCGGCAACTCAGCTTTTATTGCTAAGGCACGTATTGAAGGCTTGAGAGATTTTGGAGCTGCACTGAGTCCATTCAACGCTTTTCAAATTATTCAAGGTTTAGAAACTTTAGAAGTCCGCATAAAAAGACACAGTGAAAATGCTTTGGCCTTGGCTCAATGGTTAGAACTTCAAGAAGAAGTGGCTTGGGTGAATTATCCAGGGTTAAAATCGAGTAAATATTATGTTTTGGTTCAAAAGTATTTGCCTAAAGGACAAAGTGGTGTAATTGCATTTGGATTAAAAGCAGGTTATGACGCTGCCAAAAAAGTAGCCGATAACACAAAGCTCTTTTCGATACTAGCAAACATTGGTGATACGAAATCGCTGATTATTCATCCAGCAAGCACAACGCACCAACAATTGTCTGATGAGGAACAAATAACTGCTGGAGTGACCAAAGACCTGATTCGATTATCGGTTGGTTTAGAAGATGTAGATGATTTGAAAGCCGATTTGAAAGCTGTTTTTGAAACCATAAAATCGCCACAATTAGTTTAAACATGTTTTATTTTTTGTTAGTAAAACTGCCTTAACTATTGGATTGTTAGTTAGAGGCAGTTTTAAAAAATAATTTTAAAAAATAGTCAAAATGGAAAATTTAGAAAAAATAGATCTCTTTAATTTTAATTTAGAGATAGGCAAACAAAAACAGTATCTTCCTTTGTTTTATCAGGTTTTCGGGAAACCGCTAGGATCAGCTCCGGTAGTTGTAGTTAATCATTCGTTAACAGGTAATTCATTAATAATTGGAGAAAAAGGGTGGTGGAGAGGTGTTGTTGGGGAGAACAAAGCAATTGATACAAATTATTTCACAGTTATTGCTTTTAATATTCCAGGAAATGGTTTTGATGACAATCTAGATAATCTAATCGATAACTACCGCGATTATACGATTCGAGATATTGCTAGGATTTTTTGGGAAGGACTTTCTTTTCTAAAAGTAAAAAATGTTTATGCTGTTATTGGTGGGAGTTTAGGAGGAGCGATTACGTGGGAAATGGCAGCTTTACAACCTGATCGAATTGAGAATGTGATTCCAATTGCAACCGATTGGAAAGCTACTGATTGGGTTATTGCTAATGTATTAATTCAAGATCAAATTCTAAATCACTCCGACGATCCAATTGTAGATGCTCGTTTGCATGCGACACTATTATATAGAACTCCAGAATATGTAAATCAGAGGTTTAGAAGAAGTAAATTGGATGAGCTATCGGTGTTGCAAATAGAGAGTTGGTTATTGGATCATGGTTTTAAATTAAAAAGCAGATACCGATTGGCAGCTTATAAATTGATGAATCATCTTCTTAAAACAAATGACATTACAAGAAATAGAGCCGATTTTTTGACAGTTACTAATGCAATTGAGGGAAGCATTCATTTAATAACGGTTGATACTGATTATTTATTCATAGCCGAGGAGACACGAAAAACTTACAGGGAGTTAACAAGTAGGAAAAGAAACGTTTTTTATCATCAAATACAATCAATTCACGGACACGATGCTTACTTGATAGAAATTAATCAGTTGTCGGATATTTTGAGACCTATTTTTAACCTTCATAAAGAGCTATTGGTGCCATTATTTAAAATAGAAAATGGACAATTTGGGGTTAGATCGGCGAGTTCAAATTGAT
The DNA here is from genome assembly GCF_040045115.1 of Flavobacterium adhaerens. Classification (NCBI taxonomy): domain Bacteria; kingdom Pseudomonadati; phylum Bacteroidota; class Flavobacteriia; order Flavobacteriales; family Flavobacteriaceae; genus Flavobacterium; species Flavobacterium adhaerens. The sequence goes on from NZ_JBDLZX010000009.1 coordinate 62,906, forward strand.
GATTTGGAATTTTGGTTCAAAAAACGAGCAGAAAGCTGAAAGAAAAGGGGCTAATTCTTTCAGTTTTTTGTTTTATTATCAAATTGTTAACTGTTTTTTGTGACAAATTTTAGCCCTAAAAATAATTTGAGAAGATATTTTTTTTAATGTTTTCTTAAATTTTAAAGAAAAAATAGAAATTTTTTGTTAAAATTAAAGCGGTATTTACGCATATTTAAGAGGTTTTGTTTTTAATGTGTTGGTTGTGAATAGTTTTTGATTTTTGTTGTAATATTTTTTTATTATTATTTATAGGTTTAGTGTTTGGAAAATTGGAAAAAAGTTTAGATATTTGTTCAACCCAATTAGAAAAAGAAAAATGAAATTTAATCTTTGCAATATGTCGAAAAAAGCCATTCAGGTGAAAACCTGGGGGAGGTGTGTATAGCTTTATTTTAAATTAAAAATATATAGCAAAACCTCCCAACAAAATTGTTAGGAGGTTTTTTTTTAAAACCATTTTTAGGACATTTTTTCAAGATTAAAATAAGATTAAGATTTAGTAATTCAATAATTAAATATGCAACAACAATACTCATTTAAGATTAACATTTGTAAAGCCAAGAAGAAGCAGGTTATGATGTTTGTCAATGACATGATGTTTGCTCGTATTTGTTGATTCCAAAAGTATAAGTTTATACAACTTAACCCTCTTTTGGATATTTGTCTAAAAGAGGGTTTAGTTTTTTAAGATCTTAATGAAAAGTAAAATAAATTAAATTAAAGTAGAGCGTGTAGTATAAATTTCAAAATGTAGAAATTATGAGTACAAATAAAATTAAAACAAAGGCATTGCACGCAGTAGCTTTATCGACGTGTTTTGTCCAGCAATCAAAATCAAATAAAGTCGCCAATTGTAAGAACAAGGCACTCAAAATTTAAACAAAAAACAAGTAAAATAGGAATCAATCAAACAATTATAAAAGTCAATATCATGAAAACTATAACATATATCAAAAACAAAATAGAGTTCTTTTTAAGGTCAATAAAAGTAGAACCGTTTAATCCAAAAAACGAATTAAATCACCCTAGATTTGACGTAGATGAAAATTTCGATTTGAAAAGTAAAAAAGGGAATAGTTCATTATTGTTCCATATGTATTCTAAAGATAACGAAACTCTTTTTATCTGAGAACTTAGGCGATTACTTCGACAAAGAAGGTAGCTTGAAAATATTTGCCAAAAAACTCACGATTAAAAACGTAAATTATTCTTTCTTCCAACAAGAAAAAATTTGCGAGAATAAGTGAGCTTTTTGGCAATTTTTATTGAATACAAGAAGAAATATTGCGAGTTGTGATGTAATAATTATTTGGTTATTTCATAAATATGTAGTTAATTTGCATCAAATAAGTTCAGAAACGTATTGAAATGTTATAAAGAAAGGTAGAGGGATTAGACCCGATGAAGCCTTAGCAACCCTTCGATTTATCGAAGAAGGTGCTGCATTCTACCACGCCTAACGTGGAAAGATAACAAATAAAAAATCTTCTGATTCTTTCAACTTTCTTAATAATATTTCCGATACAAATCAAAAAAAACAGATTTGAAATTGGAAAATACCCCAACAACAATTACATTACAAAATTTTACTACTGAGAGTGGTGCATTTTATGCTGCATTCAATTTGAGTTATCAACTTTTTGGTTGCGAGTTACATACTGCACCCATAGTACTGGTTAATCATGCCTTGACTGGAAATTCTCAAGTAGTTGGTTCAAAAGGATGGTGGAATGTCCTTATTGGCGAGAATAGAACTATAGATACAAATAAATATACCATAATCGCCTTTAATGTGCCAGGTAACGGATTTGATCAATCTGTCATTGAGAATTATCTTGATTTTACAGCTAGAGATATTGCACGTCTTTTTATTCAAGGATTAGAAGAGCTTCAAATCAAACAATTGTATGCAATTATTGGAGGTTCGGTTGGAGGAGGAATTGCTTGGGAAATAGCGGCATTGGCACCAAAAATTACAAAACATTTAATTCCGATTGCTACCGATTGGAAATCGACAGATTGGTTGATTGCTAATTGTTATTTGCAAGAACAAATTCTAAAAAATTCGGCAAATCCGATAGAAGATGCTAGAATTCATGCAATGTTGTGTTATCGTACGCCGGAATCTTTTAAAGCCAAATTTGGTAGAACTCTAAACGAAGATTTAGCGATTTTCAATATAGAGAGTTGGTTGCATCATCACGGAGAAAAATTGCAGAAACGGTTTCAGCTTTCGGCTTATAAGTTGATGAATCAATTATTAAAAACTATTGATATTACTCGAGGTAAAGAATCTTTTGTTACTGTTGCTAAACAAATAGAAGCTGATATTCACATTATCGGAATCAATTCGGATTTGTTTTTTACGATAAACGAAAACAAAGAAACCTATGAAATCTTGAAAGAACATAAAGCGAATGTGACTTTTCAGGTTATTGATTCGATTCACGGACACGATGCTTTTTTGATTGAATACAAACAACTGGATAATTTACTAAAAGGAGTTTTTGTTTAGATGGGATTTTTATAAAAAAAATAACAGTCAGAACTGGGTGATGACTTTAAAAAAATAACAAAATGAAGATATTAAAATTTGGAGGAAAGTCTTTGTCAAACGGAGACGGAATTAATAAGGTTGTTGCAATTATAGAAGAAAAAGTATCCAACCAAGAGCAAATAGCTGTTGTAGTATCGGCAAGAGGAAACGCAACAGATGAGTTGGAAGCAATTTTGGTTTTGGCTTCCAAAAATGGAGATTATAAGAAACTTTTGGAAGATTTTAAACAATACCAACAAGATGTTTATACTGATGTAGATTTATCTGAAGAATTCAATAAACTTGAAAAACTTTTTGAAGGAGTAAGTTTAATTGGGGATTATAGCGTAAAAATTAAAGACGAAGTGCTGTCTAAAGGAGAATTGATTTCGGCTAAATTGCTTACTGCTATTTTAATCAAAAAAGGAATTAATGCCCGTTTCACAGATACAAGAGAATTGATTAAAACCGATTCTAATTATGGTGATGCACAACCCGTAGAGCAGGTTTCTAAGAAAAATGTGATTGCTTATTTTAAAGAGCATAATGGAAATACGGTTAACATAGTAACTGGTTTTATAGGTTCGAATAGTAAAAATGAAGCAACTACTCTTGGAAGAAATGGTAGTAATTATACCGCATCTTTGTTAGCTAATTATTTAGATGCCGAAGAACTTCAAAATTATACACATGTTGATGGTATTTATACTGCCAACCCAGATTTGGTTTTGGATGCTAAAAAAATTGATCAATTAACATTTAATGAAGCCAATGAGTTGGCCAACTTTGGAGCTACCATTTTGCATGCCAAAACCATCATTCCTTTGTTGGATAAAAATATTCCGCTTCGTATTCTAAATACATTTAATCATCAAAATCAAGGAACTTTGATTACTTCAAATGTTGGTAAAGAAGGAATAAAAACACTTTCGGTTCTTGAAAATGTTGCTTTGGTAAACCTTGAAGGGAGAGGCTTGTTAGGTAAAACAGGTGTTGATGCTCGTATTTTTAGAGTAATGGGCGACAATGATATCAGTGTGAGTATTATTTCGCAAGGTTCTTCTGAGCGAGGCATCGGTCTTGTTGTTGATGCTGATAAGGCTACAAAAGCGATGATTGAATTGGAGAAAGAATTTGAAAACGACTTTTATTCTAAAGATGTTAATAAAATTTCGGTAACCGATAATGTTTCAGTTATTTCGATTATTGGGCAGGATTTGAGTACGTTTCACAAGCCTTATACCGCTTTAATCAAAAATAAAATTGTACCAATTCTTTTCAATAACACAGTGACGGGTAAAAACGTGAGTTTGGTTGTGAAAAAAGAGGAATTGAATAAGGCTCTGAATGTAATACACGGTGAGATTTTTGGGGTTTCCAAGAAAATCAATATTGCCATTTTTGGTCACGGATTGGTAGGTGGTACTTTGATTAATCAAATTTTGGAATCAGCTGGTGCTATCGAAAAACGTAAAGGGATTAAACTGAATGTTTTTGCCATTGCGAATTCTAAAAATGTACTTCTAAATAAAGATGGTGTTTCACCAAATTGGAGAAACGAAATTCAAACGAATGGTGTTTCTTATACAATTGAAGACGTTATTGAGTATGCAAATGAACATCACTTAGAGAACTTAATCGCAGTTGATAATTCGGCAAGTAAAGATTTTGTTGAAAATTATATCAAATTGGCCGAAAATAGTTTTGATATAATTTCATCTAATAAAGTGGCCAATACTTTGAGCTATTCGTTTTACAAAGAATTGAGACAGGTTTTGGAAGATAATCAAAAAAGTTATTTATACGAAACCAATGTTGGTGCAGGTTTACCATTGATTGATACGATTAAATTGCTACACCTTTCAGGCGAAAACATTACTAAAATTAAAGGAGTTTTCTCAGGAACATTGAGTTATTTATTCAATAATTTCTCAGCGAAAGAGGTTCCGTTTAGCGAAATTTTGAAAGAAGCAATTGATAACGGTTACACCGAACCAGATCCAAGAGAAGACCTCTGCGGAAACGATGTTGGTAGAAAATTATTGATTTTGGCGAGAGAATTAGACTTGCAAAATGAGTTTGAAGAAGTGGCCATTCAAAACCTTATTCCAGAACATTTAAGAGAAGGAGATGTAGATGATTTCTTGACAAAACTGAAGGAATTTGATCCTATTTATGCTAAAATAAAAGCCGAGCAAGAACCAAATCACGTGTTACGATACATTGGTGAATTGTCTGGAGATTTACAAAATGACAAAGGAAATCTGGAAGTGAAATTAGTTTCAGTGCCAAAAGGTACCGCATTAGGAGGATTGAAAGGTTCTGATTCGTTCTTTGAAATTTATACCGAATCTTACGGTGACAGACCAATTGTTATTCAAGGAGCTGGAGCTGGTTCAGCGGTAACGGCAAGAGGTGTTTTTGGAGATATTTTGAGATTGTCGGATAAGGGATAAAAATTAGCAAATGATATTTATAACACAATTCATATACGTATTTCAAGGACAGGAAGAAGTTTTTCATGAGTTTGAAGCAATTGCTATTCCAACGATTTTGAAATACAACGGACAATTACTGCTTAGGGTGCGTCCAGATGAGAAAAGTTATATTGAAAGCAATATAGAGAAACCTTATGAGATTCATTTGGTGGAATTTGCATCCGAAGAAGATTTTGAAAATTTCAAACATGATGAAGAACGAAAAAAGTTTCTTCATTTGAGAGATCAGTCTATAAAAACGGTTTTGTCCATAAAAGGAACTAAACTTTAATAAAATAAGGAAAAAAAACAAACAACAAGACCATGAAAATTACATTAAACAGAGTAAACGAAAATTTCCACTTCGAATTAAAAAACGAACGTGGACATATAGTAAATGTAGATGCACGTCCTGATTTTGGAGGAAACGATATGGGACCAAGTCCAATGGAATTGGTATTGATGGGAGTAGCAGGTTGCAGCGGAATCGATATGATTTCGATCTTAAAAAAGCAACGTCAGGAAATTACTTCTTTCAAGGCTGAGGTTGAGGGAGAACGTGTTCAAGTTGGTGAGGCAAAGCCGTTTAAAAATATTTATGTAGTTTTTTCTTTAGAAGGAAATATCAAAGAAGACAAAGCAGCAAAAGCTGCCCAATTATCTTTTGATAAATACTGTTCGGTTTCTAAAACAGTAGAACCAACAGCTACCATTCATTACAAGGTGATTTTGAACGGAGTAGAATTAGCTAAAATCTAAATTTAATTTCAACAACTATAATAGAGTGCTAATTAATAAAGATTTCGAATTATTTAGTTAGCGAGATTTAAAAAAACAATATGAATTCGCACAAATTTGTGGAATCCGTATTTAAAAAATAAAAAAATGGAAGAACAAGAATTCGGGTTCGAAACCCAAGCCATACGTAATCATTTAGATAAAACACAATTTTTAGAGCATTCTACACCTCTATATTTGTCTTCAAGTTTTGTATTTGAAGATGCCGAGGACATGAGAGCATCTTTTACAGAAGAAAAAGTAAGAAATATTTATTCTCGTTTTAGCAATCCAAATACAACTGAATTTGTAGATAAAGTCTGTGCTATGGAAGGTGCTGAGGCAGGATATGCATTTGCAACAGGAATGGCAGCAATTTATTCGACTTTTGCGGCTTTGTTAGAATCAGGAGACCATATTGTTTCTGCAGGAAGTGTTTTTGGTTCTACTCATGCGTTGTTTATGACTTATTTTCCAAAATGGAAAATTGAAACTTCTTATTTCGATATTAATAAGCCTGAAACAGTTGAAAGTTTTATCAAACCAAATTCTAAAATTTTATACGTAGAAACGCCAACAAATCCTGGTGTAGATGTAATTGATTTGGAGTTGTTGGGCGAAATTGCCAAAAAGCATAATTTAATTTTTATAGTAGATAATTGTTTTGTAACACCTTATGTTCAACAACCTATTAAATATGGTGCACATATCGTAGTGCATTCGGCTACTAAATTAATGGATGGTCAAGGACGTGTATTGGGTGGAATTGCAGTTGGACAAGCTGATTTGATTCGCAAGATATACTTATTCTCCAGAAATACAGGTCCTGCAATGTCACCATTCAATGCCTGGGTTTTATCAAAAAGCTTAGAAACGTTGGCAGTTCGTGTGGATAGACATTGCGAAAATGCGTTGAAAGTGGCTGAGTTTTTAGAAAGTCATCCAAATGTAAATAGCGTAAAATATCCATTTCTGAAGTCACACCCAAAATACGAAGTGGCCAAAAAACAAATGCTTTTAGGTGGCAATATTATTGCTTTCGAAATTAAAGGTGGAATCGAAGCTGGTAGAAAGTTTTTGGATAAAATAAAATTGTGTTCGCTTTCTGCAAACATTGGAGATGTAAAAACAATTGTAACACATCCTGCATCTACAACGCACAGTAAATTGTCAGTGGATGAAAAACTAGCAGTAGGAATTACCGAAGGTTTAGTTCGTGTTTCCGTAGGTTTAGAAACTGTAAAAGATGTAATTGCTGATTTGGAGCAAGCATTGTCATAAGATTATATATAAGGTTAATTGATTATACTTAAGCCCACTTTCTAAAATGTGGGCTTTGTTTTTTAGATGTTTATAAAATTTTAATTATGCCAAAATCAAGATTACTTATTTTATCAGATTTGTTTGGCAGTAAAAAATTAGAATGGATAAATTACTATATTGAAAAATTAGAGTATAGCTTTGATATTCAGTATTATGATGTTCTTAAACTAGGAGAGATTCGAACTGTAGATTTTGATGAGAAGGATATTCATAGTCAATTTTTAGAGAATGGAATTGATAAAGCTGTTCAAAATTTATTAAATCATGAAAAAGAAAAAGTATTTATTTTAGGATTTAGTATTGGGGGAACCATTGCTTGGAAAGCTTCATTACAAGGTTTAAAAGTTTTACAATTATTTGCAGTTTCTTCCACTAGATTGCGTTATGAAACCCAAACTCCAAATTGTAAATTGAAGTTATATTTTGGAGAAGATGATTCTAATAGGCCTAATACGCAATGGTTTTTGGATTTAAATGTATCAAATGTAATTCTTCCAAATCAAAATCATCAATTGTATTTAGAACATGAAATTATAGCTTTAATTTGTAATGAAATCTTGAATACGTGCGATAGTTTTTTAAACAATAATTGTTTCAAGAATGATTAGTTAGTATTCAAAGTAATAGTCTATAAAATTAATAGAGTATTATTCTGATTCTTCAATCAAAAATTATATTTTTGTTATAAAAACAGATACCTTTTTATAAATCTGAAATTTAAATTCTGCAATCTAAAATCTTTATAAGTGCTTTCAAAGAAAACTAAATACGGAATTAAAGCCTTGACTTATTTGGCTAGACGTGAAAATAACGAACCCGTAGCCATTGCTGATATTGCGCAAAGCGAACATATTTCGATTAAGTTTTTAGAAAGTATTTTATTATTACTACGAAATTCTGGTTTTTTGGGAGCTAAAAAAGGTAAAGGTGGGGGGTATTATTTGATAAAAGATCCTAAAGATATCAGTATGGCAAAAGTTTACAGAATTCTTGAAGGACCAATTGCTTTACTTCCTTGTGCTTCGCATAATTTTTATGAGAAATGTGATGATTGCGATGATGAAGGAACTTGTGCTGCACGTCGATTAATGACTCAAGTTCGGGATAATACCCTAATGATACTCGAAAAAAACACTTTGGCAGATATTGCTTTTTAAGTATTAAAACATGTAAGTCTTATAAGTTTCATTTAAAGCTAATTTATATGAAAAAGAAAAGACCATTCTTTGAAATAAATCAATGGAATGGTCTTTTTTTGATTATAAAAATTCTCACTTGTTAATTTGTAAAAATTAGTGCAATTTGTTGTTTTTAATATGAGGTAAACTTAAAAAACCAATTTATATCCCACCATAAATAACATTACAGCAATCGCATTTCTTAGGAATAAATCGGGAACTTTACCACTTAACATACTTCCCATGTATATTCCAGGTAATGACCCCATCAAAAGTTGTCCTAGTAAACTTAAATCCAAATTTCCCATTGTAGCATGTCCTAATCCAGCTACTAAAGTTAATGGTACTGCGTGAGCAATTTCGGTTCCAACCAATTTTGGAGTTGGTAAAAGAGGGTACAAAAAAAACAGTGTTACAGTTCCCAATGCCCCTGCACCAATAGAAGTTAAGGTTACTGTTGCACCCAATAGAACACCTATACCAATTGTTAATATATTTGGAGTGCTGCTTTCACTGTGAAATTTATCGCCAGCGTGTTTTTGAGAAAAATTTAAAAGTTTCTTCTTGAAAATGATTGCTATCGACGTAAACAAAAGAGCCCAGCCCAAACTGTATTTAATTACTGTGTTTACAGTGCTCACATCGGTTTTTATACTGTGCAAAATCCATAAAGTTAATAATGCAGCAGGTACACTTCCTAACGTTAACCAGCCAGTAATTGACCAATTGATATTTCCTTTCTTATTGTGTACAAATATACCGCCCATTTTGGTAAAAGCAGCATACAATAAATCGGTTCCTACAGCTGTAGTAGGAGGAATACCAAACCATAATAAAATTGGTGTCATAAGTGAACCACCTCCAACACCTGTCATTCCAACTACAAAACCTACGAATAACCCTGCAACTACTAATCCTATTTGAAAATCCATAAAAAATTTTTTTTTGCAAATGTAATAACTAACTTATAATAATCCTATCAAAATGGTAGAATTATTAAATTTTGTTTTTGTATTAGGTTGTAATGTATTTATTGTGAATTGTTTAGTTTTATTTTGTGGTTTTAAATAACGAATACACAACATAATTTAAGGATAAAGTTATACTTGATGTAAAATCTAAAAATAATATTTTGATATTTAGAAATAAGTAGTAAATTTGCAAAGTAATCTAGTAACCCGATAGGGTAATGGATTTTAAAATAAAAAAATAATGATAGATTCAGCAATAGTAAATACTTTATTAGAAAAAACAGCCAATTTCTCGATTGAAGAAACATTGGCTTTTTTAGGTAATGAGTATCCAGGTAAAGTGGTTTTTTCTACATCGTTCGGGCAAGAGGATCAAGTGATTACAGCTTTAATTGCTCAAAACGAATTACCAATAAACATTTTTACATTAGATACTGGTAGGTTATTCCAAGAAACATATGATGTTTTTCATAAGACTTTAAAAAAATACAAAAAGCCTATCGAAGTCTATTTTCCAGAAGCGGCAACAGTAGAAAGTTTATTAAAACAAAAAGGACCAAACAGCTTTTATGAATCGGTAGAAAATAGAAAAGAATGTTGTTTCATTCGAAAAGTAGTTCCGTTACGAAAAGCTTTGTCAGGAAATGCCATTTGGATTACAGGTTTAAGAGCAGAACAATCTGAAAATAGAAATAGTTTAGCTTTATTCGAGTATGATGCAGGTTTTGATATTGTTAAATTTAATCCATTATTAAAATGGACTTTGCAAGAAGTTGAGGATTATTTAGAACAAAACAATGTACCTCAAAACGCATTACATAAAAAAGGATTTGTAAGTATTGGATGCGCACCTTGTACTAGAGCCATTTTTCCTGGAGAAGATATCAGAGCAGGAAGGTGGTATTGGGAATCTAGTCATAAAGAGTGTGGATTACACGGAGAGAAAAAAGAGTAAAGAAAAAGATAAAAGAATAAAGAAGATAGATATTATAATTCAGAGAATTTAAAATCATTAAATCTTTCAATTTTTAAATTAAAAAGATGAGTTCAGTATTAAAAACAAATGCTTTAGAGAGCGAAGCAATTTATATATTCAGAGAAGTAATTTCTCAATTTGATAAGCCTGTATTGCTTTTTTCAGGAGGAAAAGATTCGATTACATTGGTGCGTTTGGCGCAAAAAGCGTTTTTTCCGGCCAAAATTCCTTTCCCATTATTGCACGTAGATACAGGACACAACTTTCCTGAAACTATTGCTTTTAGAGATAAATTGGTTGAAGAATTAGGATTAGAGTTAATTGTTCGTAATGTACAAGATGCTATCGATCAAGGAAAAGTAGTAGAAGAATCTGGGAAATATTCTAGTAGAAATAGTTTGCAAACTACGACGCTTTTAGATGCTATCGAGGAATTTAAATTTGATGCTTGTATAGGTGGTGCTCGACGTGACGAAGAAAAAGCAAGAGCTAAAGAACGTATTTTCTCTGTTCGTGATGATTTTGGTCAATGGGACGAGAAAAACCAACGCCCAGAATTATTCGATTTGTTAAATGGAAAAATTGAAAATGGGCAAAACGTTCGTGTTTTTCCAATTTCAAACTGGACAGAATTAGATGTTTGGAGTTATATCGAACAAGAACAAATTGAAATACCATCAATCTATTTTTCGCACAAACGTAAAGTTTTTTTGAGAGACGGTTTAATTTGGTCACACTCTCCTTTTGTGTACCAAGAAGAAGACGAACAAGTCGAGGAAAGAATTGTTCGCTTCAGAACCGTTGGAGACATGAGTTGTACAGCCGCTGTCGAATCGTATGCTGCAACAATTGCTGAGGTAGTTGGAGAGATTAGACAATCAACCATTTCTGAAAGAGGGGCTCGAATCGATGATAAACGTTCTGAGGCTGCGATGGAAAAACGTAAGCAACAAGGATACTTTTAAACAAGTATTAAGTGAAAAGTATTAAGTATTAAGAAAGTTCGATTTAAGGTTAAAACGTATAACCTTAAAACTTTAAACCAAAATATAAAATGGAAGTTTTAAAAATAGCAACAGCAGGAAGTGTAGATGACGGAAAAAGTACATTAATCGGAAGATTATTATACGATACTAAATCTTTGACGACAGACAAAATTGAAGCAATCGAAAAAAGTAGTAAACAAAAAGGATACGATTATTTAGATTTTTCTTTGGCTACAGATGGTTTGGTGGCTGAGAGAGAACAAGGAATTACAATAGATGTAGCGCATATTTATTTTTCGACTGCAAAAAAAAGTTACATTATTGCCGATACTCCAGGTCACGTAGAATATACACGCAACATGGTTACCGGAGCTTCAACTTCGCAAGTATCTATCATTTTGATCGATGCTCGTAAAGGTGTAATTGAGCAAACTTACCGTCACTTTTTTATCAATAATTTATTGAGGGTAAAAGACGTGATTGTGGCTATCAACAAAATGGACTTAGTAGATTATTCTGAAGAAGTTTTTAATAAAATCAAAGCTGACTTCCAAGCCTTAAACGCTAAGAGTTCATACAAAGAGCAAAATGTAAGTTATATTCCGCTTAGTGCAATCAATGGAGGGAATGTGGCTGATAAGTCAAAAAATATGCCTTGGTACACAGGTCAAACGGTTTTAGAACATTTAGAAGGTTTGCACTCTCATGATGTTTACGAAGTTGGTAAAGCCCGTTTCCCAGTACAAACAGTTATTCGTCCTAAAACAGATGAGTACCATGATTTTAGAGGTTATGCCGGAAAATTGTCAGGAAACAATATCAAAGTTGGCGATGCTGTAACGGTTCTTCCATCTTTGACAGAATCAAAAGTGACGAACATTCACTTTTTTGATAAATCATTTAGCGAAGCTACGGCTGGTTCTTCTATCACAATTGAATTAGAAAATGATATCAATGTGACAAGAGGAGATATGATTGTAAAATCAAGTGAACTTCCAAGAATTGAAAAAGACATTACAACAACTGTTTGTTGGATGGACAGTAAAAAATTAGTTGCTGGAGCTAAATATTATGTGCAACATAATACTAACAGAGTTTTGGCAAAAATTGATAGCGTGAAAAATGTAATCGCAACGGATTATTCTGGTACAACACCAGCTTCTCAATTGGCTATTAACGAAATTGGAGAAGTGACAATTAAATTGAGTAAAGCTATTTATTTTGATGCGTATAACGAAAACAAATCAAATGGAGCCTTTATCTTGATCGATGCTACTACCAACACTACAGCAGGAGTTGGGTTTATAAAATAATTTTTGCAAATAGCCAAAGCTAATAAAAATGGAAAGTTTTAGAACAGAAATAGAAAATCCGATAGTTCAAAAAGAAATTATCGAATTAGAAAAAAAGATTCATTTATTCCGTGGCGGAAAAATTGATGACGAGCGTTTTCGTAGCCTTCGTTTGGCTCGTGGAATCTACGGCCAGCGTCAAGAAGGGGTACAAATGATTCGTATCAAATTGCCTTATGGAAAAGTAACCAGCGAACAATTAAAACGTATCACCGATGTTTCCGAAGAGTATTCTACAGGACGTTTGCATATTACAACTCGTCAGGATATTCAAATTCACTATGTTAGTTTAGATAGAACACCAGAACTTTGGGCAGAATTGGCTAAAAACGATATTACCTTACGTGAAGCTTGTGGTAATACAGTTCGTAATATAACAGGAAGTGAATTAGCAGGTGTAGATGTTAACGAACCTTTTGATGTGACTCCTTATGCACATGGAATGTTTCAATATTTATTGAGAAATCCAATTTGTCAGGAAATGGGACGTAAATTCAAAATTTCGTTTTCTTCTTCAGATGAAGATACTGCTTTGAGTTATTTGCACGATTTAGGATTTATTCCAAAAATTAAAGGTGGGCAAAAAGGATTTAAAGTAGTTTTTGGTGGAGGTTTAGGTTCACAGCCAGCTCACGCAGAATTACTTTCGGAGTTTATTCCGGTAAATCAAATTGTTCCAACTGCCGAAGGAATCATCCGTGTGTTTGATAGACATGGTGAGCGTGCTAAACGTATGAAAGCGCGTATGAAGTTCTTAATCAAAGATATTGGGAAAGATGCCTTTTTAGAATTGGTTGAAGCAGAGAAAAAAGCAATTGCTTTCGAAACTTACGAAATAGATACAACGGCTTTTGAAGGGCCAATTCCTGAGCCTTTATTAGAAGTTCCACAAGTAACAATTGAAGATACAGCTGCCTACGAAGCTTGGAAAAAATCGAATGTAATTGCCCAAAAACAATCGGGTTATTATGCAATCGGAATTAAAGTTCTTTTAGGAGATTTTTACATTGATAAAGCCAGACAATTAGCAGATTTGATTAAAAATTATGCTGCTAATGAATTGCGTTTTTCATTGCGTCAGAATATTGTAATTCGTCACGTAAAAGAAGAAAACTTACCATTCTTTTACCAAGAATTAGCCAAATTAGACATGGTTGCTTTAGGCTACAATTCTTTGGCAGATATCACAGCTTGTCCTGGTACAGATACTTGTAATTTGGGAATTGCCAGCAGTACTGGAATCGCTGATGAGTTAGAGCGTGTTATTAATGCAGAATACCCTCAATATAAAGAAAATCGTGATGTAGAAATTAAAATTTCTGGTTGTATGAATGCTTGCGGGCAGCACAATATGTCAGCAATTGGTTTTCAAGGAATGTCAATCAATTCTGGAAAATTAGTGGCACCAGCATTGCAAGTTTTATTAGGAGGAGGACGCTTAGGAAACGGTGAAGGCCGTTTTGCCGATAAAGTAATCAAAATTCCAAGTAAACGTGGTCCAGAAGCTTTAAGGACTATTTTGAATGATTTTGGAGCTAATGCAAACGGAATGTCATTCTTGAATTACTATGATGAAAAGGGTGAAAAATATTTTTATGAAATATTGAAACCACTTTCAGATGTAACCAATCTTACCGAAGAAGATTTCGTAGATTGGGGAAATGCTGATAACTATGTAAAAGCGGTTGGAGTTGGAGAATGTGCTGGAGTTGTTATCGATTTGGTTGCTACTTTATTGTTAGAAGCCAAAGACAAATTGACATTTGCACAAGAATCATTTGAGGAAGGAAAATGGTCAGATGCGATTTACCACGCTTATTCAGGATTTGTAAACGGTGCAAAAGCATTGTTGCTTTCAGCAAATGAGAAAACAAATACACATGCAGGAATAGTTGATTTATTCGATACTGTTTTTGTTGAAACAAATAAAATAGAATTGGCTACATCGTTCAAAGATTTAGTGTATCAAATCAATCAAATTCAACCATCAGAAGCTTTTGCAAAACAGTATATTCAAGAAGGAATTTCATTTTTTGAAGTAATAGAAAAATACAGAGCCAAAGATTTAGCTGATGCTTAAATTGTAATGAGTCAAAAATCAATACATAATACTATCAACTCCCTCCCTTTCGGGCAGGGCAGGGGTGGTGAACCTCAAGTAACTTTAGTAGGAGCAGGTCCAGGAGATCCAGATTTGCTAACCGTAAAGGCAGTAAATGCTCTTACTAGTGCGAATGTAGTTTTATATGACGCATTAGCAAATGATGAAATATTAGATTATGCTCCAAAAGAAGCCATCAAGATTTTTGTTGGAAAAAGAATCGGTGATCACAGTTATACGCAAGATCAAATCAATCAGTTAATTGTTGATAATGCGCTAACATATGGACATGTAGTACGATTAAAAGGTGGTGATCCATTTATTTTTGGACGAGGAAGTGAAGAAATAGAATTTGTAGAGAGTTTTGGAATACCTACGTTTGTGGTGCCTGGAATTTCGTCATCAATAGCCGTTCCTGCTTACCAAGGAATAGCGTTGACCAAAAGAGGAATTTCTGAAAGTTTTTGGGTAATTACTGGGACAACATCCGATGCTAAATTGTCTAAAGATGTTGCTTTAGCATCAAAATCGTCGGCAACGGTAGTAATTTTGATGGGAATGAATAAACTTTCGCAAATAGTTAATTTGTTCCAAAAGGAATCGAAAGGTGAAACTCCCGTTGCGATTATTCAAAACGGAACAACGGCTAATGAAAAGATTGGAGTAGGAACGGTTGATTCAATTTTGAATGTTGTACAAGAACAAAATTTAAGTTCGCCAGCTATCATCGTCATTGGAGAGGTTGTAAAAGAAAGTAATAAATTAAAAGGGTTCTACGAAGAATTTTTGGTTTCATAGTAGAGACGGGTTTCAAACCCGTCTGTACAAGTAGAAATTGTTCTGTAGAGACGGGTTTTAAACCCGTCTGTACAGGTTCAGTTTTAAACCCGTCTGTACAGGTTCGGTTTTAAACCCGTCTGTACATACAGATAAATTTAAGAACCGATTAAAATAATCAGCAAGAATGGAAAGAAACGAATTATATCCTATTTTTTTAAAACTGCACAGTATCAATGTGTTGATTGTGGGTGGGGGAAACGTAGGATTAGAAAAGTTGTCTTTTATGCTAAAATCGAGTCCAAATGCCAATGTCGAGGTAGTAGCAAAAAAGTTCTTACCAGAGTTGGTTGCTTTAGCCGAAAAGCATCCTTCGGTTACATTGACAAAATCGAAGTTTAAGAAAAAAATGCTCAAGAAACGTCATATGGTGATTGCTTGTACAGACAGTCTCGAAATCAACAAACGAGTTTACGATTTGGCTCATAAACGTTATTTGATTTGCAATATTGCCGATACACCCAATTTATGTGATTACTATTTGGGCGGAATTGTAACTAAAGGAAATGTCAAATTAGCGATTTCGACCAATGGGAAATCACCCACGACAGCTAAAAGACTAAGAGAGTTTTTCGAAGAAGTAATTCCAGAGGATGTCGATAAAATGGTGCAAAACCTCAATGAATACAGAAAAACATTAAAAGGAGATTTCGAAGAAAAAGTTCAGAAAATGAACGAGATTACCGAAGCATTAAAAAATAAAGAATAAGTATTCAGTAGCACCGGGTTTTAGACCGATGAAAAAATAAAGAGTAAAAAACACCAAAGAAAGGAATGATGAAAATTATTGAAAATAGAATAAATTATTCGTTTCTTTGTATTTATTAAGAATCATTATAAATAATTAAAAGATGATCGAAACAGACATACTTATAATTGGAGCAGGACCAACAGGTCTATTTACTGTTTTTGAAGCAGGATTATTAAAATTAAAATGTCATATTCTTGATGCATTACCACAACCAGGAGGACAATTAGCCGAATTATATCCTAAAAAACCAATCTATGATATTCCAGGATTTCCAGAAGTATTGGCTGGAGATTTGGTAAATAACTTAATGGAGCAAATTAAACAATTTGAACCAGGATTTACATTAGGAGAGCGTGCCGAAACTATCGTAAAACAAGAAGACGGAAGCTTTATCGTAACTTCAAACGAAGGAACTGAATTCCACGCCAAAGTAATTGCAATTGCTGGAGGTTTAGGAAGTTTCGAGCCAAGAAAACCATTAATCGAAGATATAGAATTTTACGAAGACAAAGGAGTAAAATACTTTATCAAGAACCCTGAAGAATTCAGAAACAAACGTGTGGTAATTGCTGGAGGTGGAGATTCAGCTCTGGATTGGAGTATCTTCTTGGCCGATGTAGCTTCAGAAGTAACTTTGATTCACAGAAGAAATGAATTCCGTGGTGCTTTAGACTCAGTAGAAAAAGTACAGGAACTAAAAAATGCTGGAAAAATCCACATGATTACACCAGCAGAGGTAGTAGGAATCAACGGAGCAGAGCACGTAGAATCTATCGATTTAGATGAAAACGGAGCACACCGTAATATTGCTTGTGATTATTTTATTCCACTTTTTGGATTAACTCCAAAATTAGGACCTATCGGAGACTGGGGATTAGAAATCGAGAAAAATGCGATCAAAGTAAACAACGCTTTAGATTATCAAACCAACATTCCTGGAATTTTCGCTATTGGAGATATCAACACTTACCCAGGTAAATTAAAATTGATTCTTTGCGGTTTCCATGAAGCAACTTTGATGTGTCAAGCAGCATACCAAATCGTAAATCCAGGTAAAAAATACGTACTGAAATATACTACTGTTTCTGGAGTTGACGGATTCGACGGTACTCGTAAAGAAGCTCCTAAAGCGGTTGTAAAAGCGATAAACTAAAATACAATTTACAATTATATCAAAATAGCCTTATCACTTGCAAGTGGTAAGGCTATTGCTTTACTTTGCAGTTCCAAAATTGTAGCCAGAATTAATTTTGAGCCTAGTCGAAAGGAGGAGCGAAAGATAAGGCATTTTCAGCCAAGATGGATTCCCGCTTTTTGCTATATTTTTTGTGGCGAACACCACCACAAAAAGATGTCGCTACAATCGGGGCTATAGAGCCAAAATTGAGCTTTTTTGGGAATGAAACTAAAAAGATAAGTTGCATAAATATATTGTGAAAACAAGTGGAAAAAAATCTGCTGAATCTGCAAAATCTGCGTGCAAATAAAAATAGAATAAAGTTATGTCAACAATTCAAGAAGCAATCAAAGAAAGAATACTTATCCTCGACGGAGCTATGGGAACCATGTTGCAACGTTATAAATTCTCCGAAGAGGATTTTAGAGGCGAGCGTTTCAAAGATTTTCCACATCCGCTAAAAGGAAACAACGATTTATTGTCTTTAACACAACCCAAAGCCATTGCCGAGGTTCACGCTGCGTATTTTGAAGCCGGTGCCGATATAGTAGAAACCAATACGTTTTCTGGAACTACAATAGGTATGGCCGATTACCACATGGAAGATTTGGTGTATGAACTCAATTACGAATCAGCAAAAATTGCTCGTCAAGTAGCTGACGAATTCACCGCCAAAAATCCTGAAAAGCCTCGTTTTGTAGCAGGTTCTATCGGGCCAACAAACCGTACAGCAAGCATGTCACCAGACGTGAATGATCCAGGCTATAGAGCTGTGACATTTGATGATTTGCGCATTGCCTACAAACAACAAGTAGAAGCTTTGATGGATGGGGGTTGCGATTTGTTGTTGGTAGAAACTATTTTCGATACCTTGAATGCCAAAGCCGCACTTTTCGCCATCGAAGAAGTAAAAGAAGAACGTAATTTGGATATTCCAATCATGGTTTCGGGAACGATTACCGATGCTTCGGGAAGAACCCTTTCGGGACAAACAGTAGAGGCATTTTTGATTTCTGTTTCTCACATTCCATTGTTGAGTGTAGGATTCAATTGCGCTTTGGGAGCCGACTTGCTGAAACCGTATTTACAGACTTTGTCACACAATACATCGTTCAACATTTCAGCGCATCCTAATGCAGGATTGCCAAATGCCTTTGGAGAATATGACGAAACACCAGAACAGACTCAGGTTTTTATTAAGGAATATTTAGAAGATAATTTAATTAACATCATAGGAGGCTGTTGCGGAACAACACCAGATCATATCCGTTTGATGGCTGAAGTTGCAAAGGATTATAAACCGAGGGTTTCAGAGGTGGTGTTGTAAATTAATGATTGAGATTAGTGTAATTTAAATAAATGCAAGAAGATATATTTTTTGTATATCCAGTTTTAAAATTAATTGTTGGGATTTTTTCGTGTTTAGCTGGATTGATTATTTGTTTGAAGAATAAATTCTATAAATATGATACTGATGATATGCTTTTTCCAACTACATTAAAAATATTTATGTCTGGGTTATTATTGATTTTGATTGGAATTTGTGCATTTATTAGTTATTTGATCTGACAGCTAGGATTTGTAATCCGTGTCTGCAAAGAGATTAAAAAATAAAATCACGTAAAATCAGCTGATTTTAACAGACAAAAAATCTGCGTTATCTGCAAAATCTGCGTGAGAAAATAAAAATATTAAATAGCGAAGGTTTTAAAAACCTGATAGCGCGGATTTGCAATCCGTGCCCGCAAAGAGTAAAAAATAAAAATCAAATAGATTCAGATGGTTTTTGCGGATAAAATATATGTGATATCTGCGGGAGAAGAAATAAGTTACAAACAACAATATATGAACCTAGAAAAGCAACCGTATAGCGAACTCATCGATAAAATTGGAGGTTTGTTACAGCAAGGCAGACAGCAAGCTGTGCAATCGGTCAATACTATTTTGGTGCAGACTTATTGGTATATCGGGCAGCATATTGTTGAGTTTGAACAAAAGGGAAGTGAAAAAGCAGAGTACGGAACTCAATTGTTGGACACTCTTTCTAAAGATTTAAGGCAAAGTTATGGTAAGGGATTCAGCCGTTCCAATCTCTTTCAGATTCGTCAGTTTTATTTCAAGTTTCAAAATATCCAGACACTGTCTGGACAATTGACTTGGAGTCATTATATAGAGATATTGAAGTCAAGTAATGATTTAGAGTTAGCTTTTTACAGTAAACAATGCCAACACGAAAGATGGAGTGTTAGGGAACTAAAACGTCAAATGAAGAGTTCTTTGTTTGAAAGATTGGCATTGAGTAAGGACAAAGAAGGAGTTTTGAAATTAGCAAAAGAAGGACATATTGTAGAAAATCCTGAAGATCTTATTAAGGATCCTTTTGTATTGGATTTTTTAAATATTCCAGAACAGCATCAGTATTTGGAAAACGAATTAGAAGAAAAAATCATTTCCAATTTACAGCAGTTCATTATGGAAATGGGAAAAGGTTTTGCTTTTATTGGTAGACAATATCGGATGAGTATTGGCGGAAAGCATTTCTATTTGGATTTACTTTTTTATCATCGAATATTGAAATGTTTTGTTTTGGTGGATTTGAAAAGGGGAGAAATTGATCACCAAGACATTGGACAGATGAATTTGTATCTCAATTATTTTAAAAAAGAAGAAGCTACAGAAGGGGATAATGAACCCATTGGAATTGTTTTAGGCGCACATAAGAATCATATTTTAGTCGAATATGCTACGGATAGCATTACAAATAAAGTATTACTAAGTAAATATCAGTTGTATTTGCCTGACAAAAAAACGCTTCAAAATCAATTGGATAAATTGTTAGAAAATTGATTTATTGGACAACGTTTGCGTGAGGGATAGAAGCGGCATCCTTTTATGAAGCGATAGCGGAATAAAAGATACAGCGGATAGCCCGACCTTTGGGACATGCCCAAAAAAATAAAAATAAAATAGCTTTGTAAAAAGCAAATACTATAAAATAACTCAGAAGCTAAGCCGCTTAGGAACTCAGTAACTCAAAAGAAAATGGCAGAAGTAGAAGCAAGAAGAAATTTGTATTTATCGGGATTAGAACCGTTGATTATTACGCCCGAGAGTGTTTTTGTAAACGTGGGAGAGCGTACCAACGTAACGGGTTCACGAAAATTTCTTCGATTAATAAAAGAAGAAAAATACGACGAAGCACTTAGTATTGCTAAGGAGCAGGTAGAAGGCGGTGCTCAAATCATCGATATCAATATGGATGAGGGAATGCTCGATGGGGAACAAGCCATGGTGCGATTCCTAAATCTGATTGCTGCTGAACCTGATATAGCCCGTGTGCCAATCATGATTGACAGTTCGAAATGGCATATTATCGAAGCAGGACTGAAAGTAGTGCAAGGAAAAGCGGTGGTGAATTCGATTTCTTTGAAAGAGGGAGAAGAGCAGTTTATTCATCACGCTAAATTGATTAAACGTTACGGAGCAGCTGCTATTGTCATGGCTTTTGACGAAGTAGGTCAGGCAGATAATTACGACCGAAGAGTCGAAATTTGCCAGCGTTCGTATGATATTTTGGTGAACAAAGTAGGTTTTCCTCCTCAGGATATTATTTTCGATTTGAATATTTTTCCAGTCGCAACTGGTATGGAAGAGCACCGATTGAACGCTTTGGATTTCTTTAGAGGAACAGAGTGGGTGAGAGCCAATTTGCCACACGCACACATTAGCGGTGGGGTGAGTAACGTTTCGTTTTCGTTCCGTGGAAATGATGTGGTTCGTGAGGCGATGCATTCGGTTTTTTTGTATCACGCTATCAAAGCCGGAATGACAATGGGAATTGTAAATCCGGAAATGCTGACAATTTATGATGATATTCCGAAGGATTTATTAGAATATGTTGAAGACGTAATTCTCGACAGAAGAGATGATGCTACCGAAAGACTTTTGGATTTTGCCGAAAGCGTAAAAGGAGAAGGTAAAACTACAGAGAAAGCCGTTCAGGAATGGCGAAATGGAGATTTTCAAGAGCGTATTACACATGCTTTGGTCAAAGGAATAGACCAGTTTATTGAAGAAGATGTTGAGGAAGCACGACTGGCTGCTACGAAACCAATTGAGGTTATCGAAATCAATTTGATGGCGGGAATGAACGTGGTGGGAGATTTATTCGGAAGCGGGAAAATGTTCTTGCCTCAGGTAGTAAAATCGGCGCGTGTAATGAAAAAAGCCGTGGCGTATTTGTTGCCTTTTATCGAAGCTTCAAAACAAGCGGGTGATAAAGAAGGAAACGGAAAAATCTTATTGGCGACCGTAAAAGGTGACGTTCATGATATTGGTAAAAACATCGTGGGAGTCGTTTTGGCCTGTAATAATTACGAAATTATCGATTTGGGGGTAATGGTGGCGCCAGAAAAGATTATTGCCGAAGCCATCGCACATAATGTAGATATCATCGGATTGAGCGGTTTGATTACACCTTCGTTGGACGAAATGGTGTTTTTGGCCAAAGAATTAGATAAACGAGATATGCAGATTCCAGTGATGATTGGAGGAGCGACTACTTCGCGTGCACATACGGCTGTGAAAATTGCACCTCAATATCGGGCTACTGCCATTCACGTAAATGATGCTTCGAGAGCAGTAACCGTAGCCGGAAATTTATTGGATCAGAATAAAGAAGCGTATATGAATGGTATTCGCGAAGAGTATGATGCTTTCAGAGAAACTTTTTTAAGTCGTACCAGAGAGAAAAATTTCTTGGCTATCGAAGAGGCTCGTCAAAATAAATTCCCAATCGATTGGAATGAGTTTACACCTGTAAAACCAAAAGTAATCGGTAAACAAGTTGTGGAGATTGATTTGGATGAATTAGTACCTTATATCGATTGGACACCATTTTTTCAAACTTGGGAATTGCACGGAAAATACCCTGCGATTTTAACCGATGAGGTGGTGGGCGAGCAGGCAACATCAGTATTCAATGATGCTCAGGAAATGATGAAAGTAATTTTGACCGAAAAGAAATTACAAGCCAAAGGGGTGTATGGGATTTTCCCTGCCAATCAGGTGAATGATGATGATATTCAGCTGTATGATGCAGATGGAAAAGAAATTGAAAAATTCTTGACGCTTCGTCAGCAATCTCAAAAAACTAAAGGCGCGCCGAATATCGCTTTGTCTGATTTTATTGCGCCAAAAGAATTGGGCAAAACAGACTACATGGGAGCATTTTGTGTAACCACTGGTTTTGGTGTCGATGAATGGGCAGATGAATATGTTAAGAACTTTGATGATTACAATTCGATTATGGTCAAAGCCTTAGCAGATCGTTTTGCAGAAGCTTTTGCTGAATATTTGCACGAAAAAGTTCGTAAAGAATTCTGGGGTTATGCAGCAGATGAAACTTTGACCAACGAAGAATTAATCAAAGAAAGTTACAAAGGAATTCGACCAGCACCAGGTTATCCGGCTTGTCCCGACCATTTGGAGAAACCAACCATTTGGAAGTTATTAAACGTTGAGTCAGCAATCGGGGTGAAACTAACCGAAAGTATGGCAATGTGGCCAGCTTCATCGGTTTCGGGTTATTATTTTGGAAATCCTCAAAGTAGGTATTTTGGACTCGGAAAAATAAAAGAAGACCAAGTAAATGATTATGCCAAACGAAGAAATATTTCGGAAGAATTGGCTGTAAAATGGTTAAATCCTAATATTGCAGATTAAATTAGTTAGAAATTCTAAAGTCGTAAAGTCCGAAAGGAAAGACTTTCGACTTTTAACTTTCAAACTTTAAGACATAATAAATGAAAGTAACACAACATATAGAAAACGCCAAAGGAAAACCTTTGTTCTCATTTGAGATTGTTCCGCCTCAAAAAGGAAGTAATATCAAGGATTTATATGAAAATATAGATCCGTTGATGGAATTTAAACCACCATTTATAGATGTAACCACTTCGAGGGAAGAGTATGTGTATATCGAAAAAGATGGACTTTTTGATAGAAGAATTACCCGTATGCGTCCAGGAACAGTAGGTATTTGCGCTTCTATTCAGCATAAATATGGAGTAGATGCTATTCCGCACGTGTTGTGTGGAGGATTTACCAAAGAAGAAACCGAATATTTGTTGGTAGATTGTCATTATTTGAATATCGATAATTTGGTGGCTTTACGTGGCGATCCTATGAAAGGGGAAAAATATTTTGAACCAACAAAAGGAGGAAATGAATATGCGGTGGATTTGGTAAAACAAATTAAAGCAATGAATGCTGGAAAATTTTTGAACGACACTTTGCCAATGCAAAATGCTCCTGATTTTTGTGTAGGTGTTGCGGGTTATCCAGAAAAACATATTGAAGCCCCAAGTTTGGAAGCCGATTTGAAACGATTGAAAGAAAAAGTAGATGCTGGTGCAGATTATATTGTAACGCAAATGTTTTTTGACAATCAGCGTTATTTCAAATTTGTGGAAGCGGCTCGTGCTATCGGAATTACAGTACCCATTATTCCAGGAATTAAACCGGTGGCGGTGAAACGTCATTTACAATTATTGCCTCAAGTTTTTTGGTTGGATATGCCTCAAGATTTAATTCAAGCCATTGAAAATGCCAAGGACAATGCAGCGGTTCGCCAGATTGGAGTAGAATTTGCTGTACAACAATCGAAAGAATTAATGGAATATGGTGTTCCTTGTTTGCACTATTATTCAATGGGTAAATCCGATAATATTCAACAAATTGCAAGTCAGGTTTTTTAATACATTAAGATTTTATACACCAAAATCCGTTTACTTGTAAACGGATTTTTTTATTTTTATTTAGATTATTTATAAATAATTTTTGAATCCTTTTCTCTATTTTTTAAATTTGCAACCGATAAATTTTTAAAAAAACAAACATGAATAATATTTTTACTAGTAACATCTTGAATAAGAGTATATTTTGTTGTTTTTTGTTGTTTTTGTGCTCTTCGGTTATGATTGCGCAAAATAATAAAGGGCAAATTTCTGGAGTAGTAAAAGATGCTTCTGGGAAACCAATTGAGTATGCTGTAGTAGGGGTGAAAAAAAATAATAAAAAAGTACAAACCGACCATTCAGGAGCTTTTACATTAAAAAATGTGTCTCCAGGAAATGCTATTATTGTCATTAATAGCTTAGGCTATCTAACGGTAGAAAAGGAAATTGAAGTAATAGAAGATCAGAACACTGATATTGGCGAAGTGGTTTTAAAAGATGATTTAAACGAACTTGATGAAGTAAGTGTTGTTGGTAGAAAAAATAAGTTTAGTAAGAAAGAAACACAATCGGTATCTCGTTTGCCTCTAAAAAACCTCGAAAATCCTCAGGTTTATAATATTGTTACAAAAGAATTAATGAAGGAACAAGTCGTTTTAGAGCGTACAGATATTTACCGAAATGTACCAGGAGCAGTTCCAAATTATTCAGCTGGAGGTTCCCAAGGTTTGACCATGCGAGGTTTTACTAACTCAAATGGTATGCTTAACGGTATGACAACGAGCGCTATTTATCCGTTGAATCCCGCAATTTTGGAAAGAATAGAATTTATAAAAGGGCCATCTGGAACTTTGTTTGGAGGAAATAGAAGTACTTCTTTTGGAGGGGTATATAACTATGTGACAAAGAAACCGTATCATAATTTTGGAGGTGAAATTGGATTAGTTGGAGGAAGCTTTAATTTTTCTAGAATCACTGCCGATGTTAATACTCCGTTGAATAAAGATAAAACTGCGTTGTTAAGACTAAATGTTGCAGGACAATCTGAAGGGTCTTTCCAAGATCAAGGTTTTGCCAAAAATTATGTTTTTGCTCCTTCATTTTCATATCAAGTTTCAGACAGATTAAAGTTTTCTGTTGATATTGATATAACGAGAGGGAATTATACGATGACTACTATAACTTTAGGAAATTTGGCCAATATTACGGCTCGAAATTTTAAAGATTTAAATCTAAATTATGAACGTTCTTATGGAAATAATGACGTTGATGTTGAAAATGGGATTAATAATTTAGGAGCTCAAATAGATTATAAAATTTCGGATCAATGGAAATCTGAAACAAAATTTTTAAGTTCGGTTGGATATTATAAAAATTTATATTGGACAACCCTAACAGTGCTTACAGATGACACGGCTTCGAGAACGGTTAGAAATCAAACTCCTGAAACTTTTGGAAACATTGGATTACAACAAAATTTTGTTGGCGATTTTAAAATAGGTAACGTTCGAAATAGAATGTTGATTGGATTGGATTATAGCAATAATTATAACGAGTTAAACCGTGTTACGGTAAATTATGATACCTTCAATATCAATGATCCATTAGGAGATTTTAACAAAGAAAAAATAAATGATCTTTCTTATGCAAAAGGTTTTGTAGCAACTACTACTAAATACAATAATTATGCTGCGTATGTTTCGGATGTTATAGATGTATTGCCAGAATTGCAAGTGATGATGAGTTTGCGTGTTGACAATTATGCTACCAAAGGGACGTATAATGTTTCAACAGCTACTTATGCCGATAATGGAGATTACAATCAAACATCATTGTCTCCTAAATTTGGTGTGGTTTACCAACCAATTAAAGGACAGGTTTCTGTTTTTGCAAATTATATGAATGGATTTAGTAATCTAGCTCCTGTTTCTCAACCTGATAACAGTGTTTTGAAATTAGACCCACAGTATGGAACTCAATTTGAAACAGGATTTAAAGTAGATGTTTTAGATAATAAGCTGAGTGGTTCTGTGAGTTATTATGATATAAAAGTAACAAATTCAACTTATAAAGATCTTGCGAATTACACCGTTCAAGATGGAACTCAAAACAGTAAAGGGGTTGAGTTAGAAATAATAGCTAACCCTTTTTCAGGGTTTAATATAGTGGCAGGATATGCTTTCAACGAAAATAAATATACTAATTCTAGTGCTGCTTTAGAAGGGAAGTCACTTGCGGCTAGTCCTAAAAACGTAGCTAATATTTGGGTGAGTTATAATGTTCCAGAAGGAAAAGCAAAAGGATTAGGTCTGGGACTTGGTGGAAACTACGTTAGTGATTCTTGGTTTGAAACCTCTAATGTGTTCGTACTTCCATCTTATACATTGTTTAATGCTGCTTTGTTTTATGATCACCCAAGATATAGAATTACATTGAAAGGGAATAATCTTTTAAATGAAGAATATTGGAATGCTACTGGAATGCCACAAAAAACCTTAAACATTTTAGCGGGTCTCGCTTTTAAATTTTAGCAACCAGTTAATTATCATAAAAACTCGTTTAAATTATTTTAGACGAGTCTTTATTTTTCATAAAAATATGTGGTGATTCGAAAGCTTGCTGCTACTTGACAGTAAAATGTTTATATTTGGTTCTGAAATCATAGTTGTCCCAATGAAACCAATATACTATACACTTTTAGCGACTGCAATTGCAATTAGTTCTTGCAAAAACACTGAAGAAGTTCCAGAAAAAGATCCTAGAACAATTGTTCCTTTTACTCAACAAGGAGCAACGGCTTTGCAAACGCAAAATACAGAACAACCTGTCCCACAGAATCATAATTTATTTCATGAAAACAATGCAGTTACCAATACATCTGTAGCGGCTGGTGTAAATCCAGCACATGGTCAGCCCAATCATAGATGCGGTATTCCTGTTGGGGCGCCATTAAATACTCCTGCGAAAGGAGTCGCTACTACTCAGCCACCAAGTCAGGGGCAAACTCAACCTCAGATGAAGGTGGTAACTCAGCCAACAAAAACGGTAACGGCAAAAGGAATGAATCCGCCACATGGTCAGCCTGGTCATCGATGTGATATTCCTGTTGGATCACCTTTGAACTCAAAACCAGCAACCACTACAACTACAACAACTCCTACGGCAACCTCTGGAGAAGTTACTAAAAGTGTTTCGGTGCAACCACCAGTTCCAGCTTTATTATCTCCAAGTTCAGCTAATGCAACTGAAACTCCCGAAGGAATGAATCCACCTCATGGACAAGCTGGTCATCGTTGCGATATAGCCGTGGGCGCACCGTTGCCTAAAAGTTAATTTTTTTATAGATAAGTATTTAATTTTCATCGATTAATACGGCTTGAAGGTATAGGGTTTTGTTTGCTATAGAAATCTACAAAGAACATTTCGCAATGAAAAGATAATATTAATTTGTAAGTTAAGTATGGATAATTTTATATATTCGCCTTTCGGATTTTTAAGCAAAATATATCATGTATCCAACACTTCAACAAGATTTGCAAGATATTGAAAATATTCTTGAGCAAGTAAAACAGCTAGGAATTGATTTTTTAAACAGGATAGATTCTGTTCCAACTTCAACTCAAAACCGAATAAATACAACAGGAATTTTAAATGATTCTGGTTTAGGAGCCATATCGGCAATGGAAGAATTCAACCATCATTTAGCTCCTTTAATGGTTGCTCAAGGTGGCCCTAGATATTGGGGATTTGTAACGGGAGGAACGACACCTGCCTCGGTTGTTGGGGATTGGCTTACGACTATTTACGATCCAAATGCTCAAGCCACCAATGCACAAGGCGGTGTTTCGGCCTTGATAGAAGTCGAAACTATAAATCTATTACTGCAATTATTGTCTTTGCCAAAATCGTTTTTAGGCGGATTTGTAACTGGTGCGACCATGTCTAATTTTACCTCTTTGGCAGTAGCCAGACAATGGGTTGGAAAACAGTTAGGAGTAGATTATGCCAAAAACGGAATTACGACTCCTGTACCTATTTTGTCAGCGACACCACATTCGTCTTCAATAAAATGTTTGGCGATGTTGGGTATTGGAAGCCAAAATTTCATTAAAATAAATACAATTGAAGGGAATCGTGAAGCCATAGATCTTAACGATTTTGAACAAAATATTTTAAAACTAAAGGGAGCCCCTTTTGTTTTAATTTCCAGTGCAGGAACGGTAAATACTGCCGATTTTGATGATTTTGTAGCCATAGCCAAACTTAAAGAAAAGCATAATTTTTGGTGGCATATTGATGCTGCTTTTGGCGGATTTGCTGCTTGTTCCCCAAAATATAAGCATTTGGTAAGTGGTTGGGAAAATGCGGATAGTATAACTATCGATTGTCACAAATGGTTGAATGTTCCTTACGAGAGTGCATTTTATTTAATAAAAGAAGAGCATAAAAATTGTCAAGTCGAATGTTTTCAAAATTCGAATGCTCCTTATTTAGGAGATCCATTGGAGAATTTTAACTATATGAATTTTTTACCCGAAAATTCTAGACGTCTAAAGGCGTTACCCGTTTGGTTTTCGCTCAAAGCTTATGGCAAAGATGGTTTTCGAGATATTGTAGAAAACAATATTGAGAGAGCTTTCCAGTTTGGAACTGAACTTGTCCAAACTGGAAATTTTGAATTATTAGCCCCAACTCGCCTCAATAATGTTTGTTTTACTTTAAAAGGAGATCACAATCAAGATAAAGTTGCTTCGTTTTTGACCAAATTGAATGATACCGGAAAAGTCTTTATGACACTAACAGTTTACGAAGGCAAGAAAGGAATTAGAGCCTCATTTGTTAACTGGAGAACATCAACAGCGGATGTGAAATTAGCTGTTGATGTAATGAGTAAAATCATTTTAGAATTTATAACAGTCCAGTAAAATCAATTTGCTAGTTCTTTGTTAAATTGAAAATAAAGCCCACTCGATGAAAAAAAGTTTTTTATATTTGCCAATCAAAATAAAAAAAAAAGCACTCATTGTGAGCACTATAATAATATGTACAGTTTCTTTGTTAGCGTTTTCTTTTAGGAGAAGGCGGTTTTCGGCTGTATTTATTTTGCATAGTAAAGCCTTTATTTCTTAGGCCTCCGTCTATTTCATTTTCTTCTTTCAGACGGAGGATTTACATCAGTTTTAAACATTTATTTTATTTGTCAAAATTCATTTTGTTCAGATTTGCCTTTGTTTTTTCATTATCAAACAGTTGTTTTTGTAATGTTTTTTAAAAAAGGATTTTTTAGATAATTGTTTTAAAAATAAATCATAAATATTCAAATTTTATAATATAAAATTCAGACAGATATGAAACCAATACCTTTTTTCTCTAAAACAGATTATCAGTTCTTAAGAGATCTTATTTTAAAAAGTAAAAACAATACAAATGCCAAAGAAGCAAATCAGCTTTCTAAAGAACTTGATCGTGCTATAATCAGTAAAGAAAATGTTTTGGACAGTACGGTTATTCGAATCAATTCGGTTATAACCGTTGAGGATGTAAAGGCTCAAAAACAAATGAAAGTTCAAATTGTTTTGCCTTCATCGGTTGAAATAAAGCAAAATAGGATTTCAGTTTTAGCCCCTTTAAGTGTCGCAATTATTGGTTTTAAAGAAAATGATGAAGTTGATTGGGAACTTCCTTCAGGAATTAAAACCTTAAGAATTGTTGCTGTAGATAATACAGCTGTAAATTGCTCGTAATTTTTTTAAAACACCTCATTTGTGAAGGTGTTTTTTTATATCTGTTCAATAAAAAAAGCCCGTTTAATTAAATAAACGGACTCCATATTTCTGTTAACTAAAATCTGGCAACCGAAAACTATTTAGTAATCTCTCTAAATACCGCTTCAAGATTCTTGTTTTTTTGATTGAGTTGCAATGTTTTCAAACCATTGTCGTAAGCAAAATCAAAAACCGTAGAACGCATGTCTTTGTCGGATTCAAAAGTCAATTCCCAAGAAAAGCCCTGAGTATTTTTGTATGATTTTAAATGCGGAATTTGAGCAATCAACTCTTTATCTACATTTTTATCAAACTCAACCTCTACAAACTGCTCTTTATTTGCCGAAATCAAATTGTCTAATTTTTTATCGGCTACAATTTGACCTTTATCAATAATAATAACACGATCACAAATCGCTTCTACTTCCTGCATAATATGTGTCGATAGGAAAACCGTTTTATTCTCGCCTACATTTTTAATCACATTTCTAATTTCTACCAACTGATTAGGGTCTAATCCTGTTGTAGGTTCGTCTAGGATCAAAACATCAGGATTGTGTAATAAAGCATTGGCCAATCCTACACGTTGGCGATAACCTTTAGACAATTGTCCTATTTTTTTATGACTTTCCAGCTTTAAACCCGTTAGTTCGATCACTTCATCAATTCTGGATTTGGCCACTTTATAAACATCGGCATTAAAAGCCAAATATTCTCTCACATACAAATCCAAATACAGCGGATTATGTTCTGGCAAATAACCAATCGAAAGCTGAACCGATTTGGCTTGACTATTGACGTCAAAACCATTAACCAAAGCCACTCCATTATCTGCCTGAAGATAGGTAGTCAAAATTTTCATCAAAGTCGATTTTCCAGCACCATTCGGACCCAAAAAACCAACAATTTCTCCTTTTTTCACAGAAAAAGAAATGTTATCCAACGCTTTTTGAGTACCGTAATTTTTCGAAATATTTTTTACCTCTATTGACATATCCTAATTATTTGTTGCAAAAGTAAATAGAAAATAGATAGTTCGCTATACTTCGAGCTAATTTAAATAGTTGGCGTGCCCCCCAATGAACCAAGAGACTTTTTTAGATATCGCTCACGTAGCTTTTTGTTTCATTGGGGGATGGCTATCCATGCAACTTCGGTAGATTATTCCAAATGAAATTTACAGAACTCCAATAAAAAATAATGTATGGCGAAGTAATCCCTCACGTAGTATAAAACACCAAACGGTGATGTAAAACCAGTTGTTTTTGTGAGAAAATAAAGCTGGTATAGGTTTGTTATGGAGCAATAAAATCCAGAAATATTTTCAAATCAACAATTATAGCCGCATGAAATGATGTTTTTTTGCTAATTCAAAACCTAAACACCTCTTTAACAAAGAAATCACTTTTTGTTACATAAAAAATATTTTTTTTTTTGGACGACAAAAAATATGTTATACATTTGCATCAAATAATTGAATTACATAGAGCACCATGTCAAATAACCGTTTTTATTTTAGCCATACTTTTTATTTCTTTAGCGAGAGATAGGATTGTGCTATGGTAATTTGAAAAATATATAAACAAATAAAACTAATATACAATCCTGATGAAAATCAGGATTTTTTTTTGACCTAATGAAAACGAAAATTGCAATACAAGGAATTAAAGGATCTTTCCATCATCAAGTAGTAAAAGAATATTACGATGCTAAAGTTAGCGTTGATGAATGCATGTCTTTTGAGGAATTGGTAGATAGTGTATTGTCTGGAAAATCAGATCAAGCGGTAATGGCAATCGAGAATTCTATTGCAGGACCTATTATCCCAAATTACGCTTTGATTGATAAAAATAATTTGCACATTATTGGCGAACATTATTTGAATATCAATCAAAATCTAATGGGATTGAAAGGTCAAAAAATAGAAGATATTCAAGAGGTTCACTCTCATCCAATGGCATTATTGCAATGTATGGATTTCTTAAAACAATATCCAAACATCAAATTAGTCGAAGATAAAGATACGGCAGAAACCGCACGTCGAATTTTTGAAAATCAATTAACAGGGATAGCGGCCATAGGGAGTGTCAATGCAGCCGAAATGTATGGCTTAGAAATTATTGCTCCAACCATTCAAACGATCAAAAACAATATGACTCGTTTTGTGATTATCAATAAAGAGAATCATTTTGTACCCGAAAATGAAATCAATAGAGCGTCAATAAAATTTGAATTGGATCACAAAAGAGGGAGTTTGGCAGCGGTTTTAAATGTAATGAGCGATTGCAAACTGAATTTGACCAAAATTCAGTCCTTACCAAAGATAGAAACTCCCTGGAAATATTCCTTTTTCGTAGATGTGACTTTCGATCAATATGAAGATTTTGCCAAAGCCAAGTCCTTATTAGAAATCATGGCCGAGTATTTTAAAGTATTGGGAGAATATAAAAACACCAAACCGTAAAGGCAGGGGGCAGAATACAGTTAACAGAAAAATTAAGCATATAGCCTAAGACCTAAAGTCTAAAGCAAAAAAATAAAATCATGATTACACTAGCCAATCGTTTAAATGTAGTTGAAGAATATTACTTCTCATCTAAGTTGAGAGAAGTACGTCAGTTAGCATCTGAAGGAAAACCAATTATCAATATGGGAATTGGAAGTCCAGATTTGAAACCCTCTCAAGAGGTAATTGATGCGGTTATCAATGCCATGCAAGATGAAAATGCACACCAGTATCAAAGTTATCAAGGATTGCCAGAATTGCGAAAAGGAATGGCGGATTTTTATCAAAATAATTATGGTGTGACTTTAAATCCAAATAATGAGATTTTACCATTGATGGGATCCAAAGAAGGAATCATGCACATTTCGTTGGCATTTTTGAACAAAGGGGATGAGGTTTTAATTCCAAATCCAGGTTATCCAACTTATACATCGGTAACCAATTTGGTAGAAGCCGTTCCGGTATATTATGATTTGAAAGAAGCTAATAATTGGGAACCTGATTTTGAAGCTTTAGAGAAATTGGATTTATCGAAAGTAAAGTTGATGTGGTTGGGGTATCCACACATGCCAACTGGCGCAAGAGGAAGCTTAGAGTTGTTTGAAAAATTGATTGCTTTTGCCAAAAAACACAACATATTATTGATAAATGACAATCCGTATAGTTTTGTGTTGAATGACAATCCGATGAGTTTGTTGCAAGTAGAAGGCGCTTTGGATGTGGCTTTGGAATTGAATTCATTATCCAAAACGTTCAATATGGCAGGATGGAGAGTTGGGATGGTTTTAGGAAACCCAGCTATGATTGATGCGGTTCTAAAAGTAAAAAGCAATATGGATAGCGGAATGTTTTACGGAATTCAAAAAGGAGCTGTTGCGGCTTTGAATAGCAGCAAATCTTGGTTTGAAGATATGAATAAAATATATCGTAGTAGAAGAATTTTGACTGAGAAGTTGGCAGAAAAACTAGGATGTGAAGTATATAAAGAAGGAGTTGGATTATTCGTTTGGGCAAAATTGCCGGCAGGAATTGATTCAGCCGAAGATTTTATAGATAAAATATTATACGAAAAATCAATTTTTATTACCCCAGGAACCATTTTTGGAAGTAATGGAGAAGGTTATATTCGATTTGCACTTTGTGTAAAAGAAGAGAAAATAGAAGAAGCGATAAGTAGATTTTAAAAAAATGAATGTACACGTAATAGGAATAGGATTGATTGGAGGTTCGATGGTTTTAGATATTAAAGCATTGCATCCAGAGGCGACTATTTACGGCATTGATACCAATAAAGAACACGTCCAAGAAGCAATTGCTTTGGGAGTGATTGAAAAAGAATCGAGTTTTGAGGATTTGGTAAATGCTGATATTGTGATTGTTTCAGTTCCAGTTGATATCGCAATGACGGTTCTGCCAAAAGTTTTGGATATAATAGGCGATCAAACCATAGTTATGGATGTGGGTTCTACCAAAACACCAGTTTGCGAGGCAGTAGCCAATCATCCAAAAAGACGAAACTTTGTTGCAGCACATCCAATAGCAGGAACCGAGTTTTCTGGGCCTTCGGCAGCAATAAAAGGATTGTTTCAAGGAAAGACCAATATTATTTGTGAGGTAGAGAAAACAACTTTCAAGTTGCAAGAAAAAGCATTGGAGTTGTTTAAAAATATCGGAATGAGAATTCGATATATGGATCCTAAATCGCATGACAAGCACATTGCTTATGTATCGCACCTGTCACACATTAGTTCATTTATGCTTGGGAAAACAGTGATTGATAAGGAAAAACACGAACAAGATATTTTTGATATGGCAGGTTCAGGTTTTGAAAGCACAGTT
Organism: Flavobacterium adhaerens; assembly: GCF_040045115.1. Taxonomy (NCBI): domain Bacteria; kingdom Pseudomonadati; phylum Bacteroidota; class Flavobacteriia; order Flavobacteriales; family Flavobacteriaceae; genus Flavobacterium; species Flavobacterium adhaerens. Next base: position 97,237 of record NZ_JBDLZX010000009.1, read on the forward strand.
CGTTTGGCCAAAAGTTCACCAGCAATGTGGACACCCATTTTTAAGCAAAATAAAAAACATGTGGTAAAATCATTGGAAGAATATATCTCTAATTTGTCAAAATTTAAAGAATTATTAGAAGGTGATAATTACGAAGCAATTTATAATGAAATGCAAAGCGTAAATAAAATAAAGGAAATTTTGAACGGAATGAACATTAAAAAATAAACTAGTTCCGGTAGTAATAGAAAAGAAAACTAAATAATTAAACTAAGAAAAAAAATTGAAAAGATGGAAAACAAGAAAGAAATGAGAGATTGGTTGAATGAGTTCAAATTGTCTCATCCATTTGTAATCGCTGGACCTTGTAGTGCAGAAACTGAAGAGCAAGTATTGAAAATTGCTCATGAATTGAAAGATTCAGATGTTAGCGTTTTTAGAGCTGGAATCTGGAAACCAAGAACTCGTCCAGGAGGATTTGAAGGTGTTGGAGAAATTGGATTGAAATGGTTGAAAAAGGCTAAAGCAGAAACTGGTTTGCTTATGGGAACTGAGGTTGCTACTGCTGCTCACTGTAAATTAGCTTTGGAAAATGATATTGATGTTTTATGGGTTGGTGCTCGTACCACTGCAAATCCTTTTGCGGTTCAGGAGATTGCTGATACATTGGCAGGAACAGATAAAATTGTTTTGATTAAAAACCCGGTAAACCCAGATATGGCTTTGTGGTTAGGTGGTGTTGAGCGTTTGTATGCTGCTGGAATCAAAAAATTAGGAGTTATTCACAGAGGATTCTCTACTTACGAAAAAACAAAATACCGTAATATTCCAGAATGGCAAATTGCTATCGAATTGCAAAATAAATTCCCTGATTTGCCATTAATCATCGATCCATCTCACATTACAGGAAACCGTAACATGATTCTTGAAGTGACTCAGGAGGCTTTGGATTTAAACTATGACGGTATGATTATCGAAACACATAATGACCCAGATAACGCTTGGTCTGATGCAGCTCAACAAGTTACACCAGATACATTGAAACAAATTTTCAAAGATTTGAAAGTCAGAAAAGTGAGTGGTGATTCAGCTGATTTTGAACAAAAAATGACAAAATTAAGAGCTAATATCGATGTTTTGGATGCTAATTTATTAGACCTTTTAGGAAAACGTATGAAAGTAGCCGACGAAATTGGTCAAGTGAAGAAAGATGCCAATGTTGCTATTTTGCAAAATAACCGTTGGAACGAAATTCAAGCAAAAATGATTGCAGAAGGTGCTAAAAAAGGATTAACAGAAGAATTTATCATCAAATTATTCAAAGAAATCCACCAGGAAAGTATTGGTCACCAAGAGAAAGTGTTGAATTCATAATTTAGTTTTTTTAAAATTAGAATCCCCATATTTGTCAAAGAATATGGGGATTTTTTTTGATAATAATTTTTTTGAGTATACTTCAGTTATAATTTCGTTTAAATGTGTTATGGGATAAAAGTCAGGTTAATATACTAAGAAAATTAGTATATTTGATAAACTTTTAAAAGCAGGAAAAATGGATACTAAAAAAATAGTTACAGTTATGTTAGCGTTGTTATTTGTAACAACAATTTTTGCTCAAACGAAGAAATTGGATAAAATTATTAAAAAGGATTATGAAGTAATTGAATGTACGATTATCAAAGAAACAGATGCTGTTGTAGAATACAAATTGCCAAATGAAACGATGACTATTGCATTGGATATTTCTAAAATAGCACGAATTGATTTGGCTAGCGGCAGAACTCAAACATTTGCAGATCCCGTGCATCAGGAAGCACCTTCTGTTAGTACAGTTAATTCTAGCGGAGCAGTTTTGAAAACCAATACAATAGCAGTTCTTCCAGTGCCTTATGTGAATTCTGAAAACTTAACCAATTCAGAAGAAATGGCAAAGTTTGCACAAAACGATATTTACACTAAGCTGATAGATAAATCATCAAATATCTACCCGTTGACAGTTCAGGATTTAAGAGATACCAATAGTTTGTTAAGAAAAGCTGGCTATGATTATAAAAATATAGACGAAGTTTCGATAACTGAACTTCAAAATATTCTCGGGGTAGATAATATTATTGCTGCAAAAGTATCTTATACCGTAGGGCAGAATCAAACTACGGGAACCTACGGTGGAGGAAATGTTAAAATAAATGATGACAATAATAAGGCAAAAGCTAATAATTATTCGATATCTAATACACATACTGATTTGAGTTATAATTATCATGTTTATTTTGATATGTATAAAAATGGCTCAAAAATATATACTCAATCAAGAGAACCTATTTTTAAGCTTAAAGACAGCTGGATGGATTCGGTTTCTTATTTGTTAAAAAGAAGACCTATATATGTGAAAAAACAATAATTCAACACGATATAAAAAATAGAATCCCCGTATTTGTTAAGAATACGGGGATTTTTTATTTTTAAAATGGTATTTACTTTGGCAGTGCCTGATAGATTAATATGATAATCATAATTACTGTAATCAGGCAGGTAAAAAATATTATTTGGCTTAAAAGGGTTAGCAATAATACTTTTTTTAGGCTTAGTTTATTGAAAAACTGTTTATTGGTCCAATAAATAAGGACAAAATCTAAAAGATAAATTAGGATTGAAAGTGTGCGCATTGTACCCGTACTATTGTAATAATAAAGAACAGGAAACAGTGCAATATGGACCAATAATCTTTGAGACGCTTTGTAAGTGTTGAGTATGAGATATTCTACCAAATTATAGTCCTGTTTTTTGAAAGCAATGCTTGTGCCAATGGTATATAAAGGAATAGTAAAAAGTATCACCCATGGATAATGACTGCCTATCCAGTCATTAAATTTAACATTGTCTACTCCGTTTTCAGATGGTTTTGAACTAATATCGTTAAAACTGATGTCAAAATAATGATACAAAAAGCCGTATGCAGCGGCGAGTAAAAGAACTAAAGAAATAGGCTTCATATGTCTGACCCGTTTTCCTTCAATAAATTCTCTTATCGAATGCCCTGGCCTTGTAAACAGCTGTTTAGCAGAATAGGGAATGCCTTCGTTAAAATGCAGTAAATCATGCTGGATTTCCTTCCACAGAAAATGAAAATTTAGTTTATGAGTCGCGGCAGGCTGTCCGCAGTTGTTGCAATAATGTCCTGTGTAAGTTTGTCCGCAGTTTTTGCAGGTTATTTCCATTTTTATCGATTATGGTTAAACTGAACATGTTGTCAATTCAAACTTACGTTATTTTTATAGCAATTAAAACCTTTTTCGCATATAAAAAGTGCTTTCAGCAATAAACCTAAAACAAAATTTTATCTTTGCACAGATTAGGATTAAATTTAAAATATGCTATCTAGAATCTGAAAATGACAGGAACCGTTTATAAATCTACAGGAAGCTGGTATGTAGTGAAATCCCAACAGGGAGATTTCATAGAATGCCGTATGAAGGGGAAATTCCGAATAAAAGGAATCAAAAGTACCAATCCAATTGCTGTGGGTGATATTGTTGATTATGAACTGGAAGAAACTTCAGATGCCATTACGGGCACCATTCATAAAATTCACGACAGAAAAAATTACATTGTTCGTAAGGCGGTTAATTTATCGCACCAAATGCATATTATTGCATCCAACATCGATCGAGTGTTTTTATTAGTTACAGTGAATAATCCACCTACAACTTTTAGTTTTATAGATCGTTTTTTGGTTACTGCCGAAGCTTATGGAATCGAAGCTATTTTGGTTTTTAATAAAATTGATACATTAGATGAGGTAACACTTGACGAGCAGTTGTACATGCAACATGTGTATCAGGAAATTGGATATCAATGTTTACGAGTTTCGGCTGAAAAGATGAAGGGTGTAGATGTTTTGAAAGAGCTAATGATTGACAAAGTAAGCATGTTTTCGGGACATTCAGGTGTCGGGAAATCGACTTTGGTCAATGCTTTAGAACCTTCATTGCATTTGAAAACCAAAACCATTTCCGAGCAAAGCAAGCAAGGGCAGCATACGACTACTTTTGCCGAAATGTATGATTTGAGTTTTGGTGCCAAAATTATAGACACCCCAGGAATCAAAGGTTTTGGCATTGTCGATATGGAACCTTCTGAAATTAGCGATTATTTCCCAGAATTTTTTAGGTTGAAAGACCAATGTAAGTTCAATAATTGTTTGCATAAAGAAGAGCCTCATTGTGCTATAAAATCAGCTTTAGAAAATGACGAGATTGCTTGGTCGCGTTACAACAGTTATCTCAAAATCCTAGAAGGAGATGATGAACATTATCGTACGGATATTTATGACGAAGATCGAAAAGCAAGCGATAAGACAAGAGAGTAGTTATCAGTGTTCAGTAATATAGTGTTCAGATTTGTAATAGTTGAATAATAATGAAAACCGTTATACAAAGAGTTTCTGAAGCATCAGTAACAGTAGATGGCAATAAAATTGCTAATATTCAAACAGGACTTTTGGTCTTGGTGGGTATTGAAGATGCCGATTCTCAGGAAGATATTGACTGGCTTTGCCAAAAAATTTGCAATCTCCGCATTTTTGGAGATGATAATGATGTAATGAATTTATCTGTAAAAGATGTTGACGGAGACATTATTGTCGTGAGTCAGTTTACACTCCACGCATCTACCAAAAAAGGAAACCGCCCTTCGTACATCAAAGCCTCTAAACCCGATATTGCCATTCCGATGTATGAAAAATTTGTGCTTCAAATAGGAAAAGAGTTAGGCAAAAAAGTGCAGACTGGGATTTTTGGTGCCGATATGAAAGTAGCTTTACTCAATGATGGACCAGTGACTATTGTGATGGATAGTAAAAATAAAGAGTAAAAAAATAGGGGCCATTTTTTAATGAGCCCCAATTTTTTTTATTGCTTATGAAGATTTTCTATTATTTCAGTGTCAACCTTTATAACAGTTCCGTGTCTTGTTCCTGCAGGAAAGGAGATTTTATCTGAGATGTCTTGCCAACCACCATTTTCAGTTTGCTGAACCGCACCGTATTTATGATCACGGTATTTATCAAAATAAACCGTCCATTTGCCATCAATTTGAATGGCAGTTGGTCCTTCGGCCCAATAATTTCCAGTAATCGGAGCACTAGCTTGCGTATAAGGTCCTGTTAGTTTTTTGCTGGTTGCAATTTTGAGGTTTTTTTGTACCGGAACTTTTGTTTCGTCTTTTAAGTACATTACATAATTATCACCTTGCTTAAGAATCGAAGAATCAATTACATTAAATCCAGGTTCGTATAACAATTTTGTTTTGCTGAATTTTTTAAAATCTTTAGTGGTTGTATAATAAATTCTATGGTTGTATCCTTTTTCTTCGGTAGATTGGGTTTCTAGAAATTTACCTTCAATCGTAGTAGCCCAGTAAATCATGTATTCTTTAGATTTTTCATCATAAGTAATTTCAGGAGCCCAAGTATTTCTTGCGCCCTTTTCATGAGTCATTACTGGAATAAACTCCTGTTTAGACCAATGGATCATGTCTTTGGAAGAAGCATATCCAATTCCTTTATCGGTCCAACTTACTGTCCAAACCATATGAAACAATCCATCTCCACCTTTGATGACACAAGGATCTCTCATGAGTTTATCTTTTCCAACTTCGGGAGTTAAGAAAGAGGTATCTTTTTTTAACGATGTCCATTGGTAACCATCGGCACTATAAGCGAGGTGTAAACCATCTTCGCCATTACCTTTGAAATATGTAAACAAATAAGTTGGTTTCTCGATTATAATTTTATTGGCAATTAACCAACTTTTACAGGCTGTTGTCCAATCGGTATGTGTGCCTTTGGTTCCTAGTCCAAATCCGTGACCTCCGTTTTGATACAAATGCATTTCGGCCAAAACATTACTTTTCTTTAGGGCTAAATAATAATTAATACTATTTTCTACAGGAACAGCATGATCGTCGGTGGCATGAACTAAAAAAGTTGGAGGTGTTTGTTCATTCACTTCTTTTTCATTCGAATATTTGGCAATCAAATCTGCGGATGCATTTTTGCCTAAAAGACTTTCTTTGGAACCGTTATGAGTGATTCCATTTTCCATAGAAATTACTGGATAAATAAGCATTGAGTAATCTGGACGGGCACTGATGTTATCGTTGCTTTCGTATATTTTATCCAAATAATGAGTCGATGCAGTTGAAGCCAAATGACCTCCCGCCGAAAATCCCATAATGCCTATTTTGCTAGCATCTAAATTCCATTTAGCAGCATTTCTTCGGACCAAGCGAATAGCTTCTTGTGCATCTTGCAGAGGGCCTATGGTTTTATTTTCCATGATATCATCTGATGGTAAACGGTATTTTAAAACAAAAGCCGAAACTCCAATTGAGTTAAACCATTTGGCGATGTTGATTCCTTCTTTGTCAATTGATAAAACGGCATAACCACCCCCTGGACAAATAATAACAGCGGGATTATTGGTTGCGTTGTTTGAGACTAGAAAAGGCATCAAAGTAGGTTCGACAACTTTTCGAATACCAGTTCTTTTTCCGTCTTTATCTAATCTTGGTTCTTCTTTGTAAGTCTCATTTTTAATAGCTCCTGGAATTTTATCCCATAACGGAAATGCTGCACTTTCTTGAGCCAAGCAGTTTAAGGATAATCCGAAGAAGATGAATAATCCACAAAACAGTTTTTGATTAATTGTTCTCATTTTTATTTTTATAAAATTCTATTTCTACAATGCGCAATTGTCCTTTGGCATTGGCTGCGTCTTTATCTTTAAATAAATCTAATTCTTTGTTTGGGTCTATTTCGACAATGGTTTCAAATCCATCTTTTTCAGAATTAACGCCTATCAATTCGATGGTTATTTCTTTTGTTAAAACAGGTTTCAACGGAATAGTAATATAACCCAAGCTTTGTTCGGTATTTCCTTTATATACTTCTGTTCCATCTGCTAATATACGAATAGGATAACTTTTACTTCTCCAACCTGTAAATTTTACTACAGTTTCATTTATAATTGAGGGTTTGTCTAATGTATAGGTAATTTTTCCAGTGCTTATTTTCCCATCATTAGTCCATTCGGTTAATTCGTTATCGTCATAACTGTTTTTTACTTTATCTAAATTTGAAATGGCTGTAGCACTATTAATTGAAACAGGGGTTCTTTTGATAGTATAAGAAGGTGTCGCAGGTGTTGGTCCTTTCTCTAAATAAGAAGGTAAATTGTCGCTAGGCAATTGTTCTGTAAGACCATCTTTGGTTACAAAGGATTTTGATTTTAGATCAACTTTGGCTGGCTGTAATCCTTTAAAATTTGCCGAAACAGATATATTTCCTGCATTCAAAGTAGAGCGAATCATAACTCGGTTGATACCATTTTCTACAGGAAGTTTTTGCGATAAAATATAGTTGTCGGGACCTTGAGCAATTCCGCCTAACCAAGAAGCATTTCCTTCTAATGAAAATTCGATTAAACTATTATCCAAAACACAACGTTTGCCGTTTTTATCAACGATTTCAACATCAATCAAAGCAATGTCATTTCCATTAGCCAATAAACCATTTGTACTAGTATGAGGCGTTAATTTGATGGCAAAAGGAGTTCCCGAAGTTGTTTTTTCATCTTGACTCAACACCTTGTCATTCGCATCATAACTTATTGCTTTTACTGAGCCAGCTTCCCAATGTATGTTTTCGAAAGTAAATAAAAACTGCTTGCTTTGAGTTCCGAAACCTTTCGATTTTCCATTCACAAAAAGTTCTACTTTGTCACCAGAGGAAACCACATAAATGTTTTTGGTTATTTCGTTAGTATAATTCCAATGTCCGATAATGTGAGTTCTGTATTTTTCGATATCAACCCAACCATCCCACATGACCTGATGCGCATAGAAACCGTCTTTTGGAATCCTCATAGCATCTACTTCGCCACTACGGCGGTAATTTTCGGCACCTCTAAAATGGGTATTGCTATCCGAAAAAATGATATTTACACCACCAGAACTTACTCTTTTTCCAGTACCAGGTCGCTCACGATAATAGTCGTACCAGCGTACTATGTTTTCGATAGCATGGGCATCTTGATTGTGGTTGTAAGAGCTAGCATCGGTTACTTTGCTTCCATTAACGTTAGAATGATTGGTTCCGCCAGTTCCTTCTTTGTGAAAAGGAGGGGAGTATTCGTCCCAGTATTTTCGCAGCCCTTCGTCTCGGGAATATTCGGTTGCCCAAAGGGGTTTGCCAGCACTTTTGCTAATGTACAACATTTCGCCACCATATTCGGCTTCTTTACTATCGAGCATTTCACGAGAGCCAATGGCTCTGCCTCCATAAGGATCATAAGTATCTCGCAAAGCTTTCATTTCTCGCATATGTTCTTCGCTAATGACTTCGTTTCCTGATTCGTAAAATAAAATACTCGGATTATTTCGGTTATAAATAATGGCGTCACGCATGAGGTTAACACGTTGTGTCCATTGGATTCCTTTAACGTCTTTTTCGGCATCACCTGCAGGCATAGCTTGTATTAGTCCAACTCTATCACAGGATTCTATGTCTTGTTTCCAAGGAGTAACATGCATCCAGCGAACCAAATTAGCATTGCTTTCGACCATTAACCGATTGCTAAAATCACTCATCCAAGCAGGAACGGACATTCCAACTGATGGCCATTCGTTACTAGTGCGTTGTGCGTAGCCTTTTATTTGTAATACACGATCGTTTAAACGAATTTCTCCATTAGCGAAAGCTGTTTTTCTAAAACCAGTTTTGGTTGTAACTACATCTATCTCTTTTTTATTGACTTTTAAAATTGTTTTTACAGTATATAAATAGCCGTATCCCCAACTCCAAAAATGTAAATTGTTTACTTTTTTGGATGCTTTAATAATTTTGATTTCACCTGAATTCAAAGTGGTTTTATCTCCTGAAAAATCAGCTATTTTTTTGCCTTGAATGTCAAAAACTTGAACAGCATAAGATAAAGTTTTTGGTGTAGAATATTCGTTTTTGACTTCGGTTTCAGCCGTAATCAAAGCGGTTTTTTGAGCAATATTGATATTCGAAGCATATACATAAGTTCCGATGGTTTTTAGATTCGAATACAACGGAAGCGTTTGGTACAACTTATTCGTTATATGAAGATAAACGTTCTTTGGAATACCGCCGTAATTGGCATTAAAATTATTGTTATTCCACTGAAAAGATGTTCCTGTTTCTTGCTCTTTGTATTTCCAATCGTTATCGATTCGGAGAGCAATTGTATTTTCGGAAGGGTAGGGTTTTATTAAATTTGAAATATCAAACCCAAAAGCCATTACACCATTTTCGTGTAATCCTACTTTTTGCCCATTGACGTAAATTGTTCCGCCTTGTCGAATACCTTCAAATTCGATAAAAATTTTTTTGTCATTTGTTCCTTCTGGCAATTTGAATTTTTTTCGATACCAAACAATGCCTGTTGTAAGTTGGGTGATGTCTTTTTTGAAAGCTTCATTTTCATTAAAAGCATACGGAAGCGTTACCGAAGTCCAATCTGAAGTTTTATAATCGATGGCTTCGGCTTGTTGCAGATCTCCTACTTTAAATTTCCAATCAGAATTGAAATTGTATTTGAATCTTTGGGAATAGGTTGTTTGTGTGAAAAAAATATTGCTTATTAAAATAATTAATAAGCAATATTTTTGTTGTCTAATTTTCATTTTGACTAGTTTTTCATCTTGTAAATTTCAGATCCAGCCAATAAAAAACAACCAAGTCCATAATCTTCAAAATCTGGAATTTTATCAACAGAAAGGGGTTGTCCATCTTTTGGTTCTTTTCCTGTAGATTGTAAGAATCCTAAAAAACCAGTGTTTTGAAGGCTTTCGGTAGTTAAGGCTTTCCAAGCTTTTTGAATCACTGGTAAATAGGTTTTTTTGTCTAAAATTCCAGTGTTGATTCCGTAAGCCATTCCGTAAACAAATAATGCAGTTCCAGAAGCTTCTTTTCCGCCATAGTTCGTTGGATCGTGTAAGCTTACATTCCAGAAACCATCGGCTCTTTGAATCGGAACTAAAGCTTTTGCCATAGCTTGTAAATCTTTTACATATTGATCTCTATGAGGCGCATCATTTGGAATTATAGTCAGTACTTTTGCTAAAGCTGCAATAACCCAACCGTTTCCTCTACTCCAGTAACAATCTTCTCCGTTTGGTTCTTTGTAAGGAGCATCAAAATCGGCATCACGCCACCAAAGACCGTCTTTTGGGTTGAATAAACCTTTGTCTCCGTGATTATTTCTGGAGAACATATACATTTCATACATTTTCTCATAGTAACGGTTGTCTTTTTCTAAAACCCCCATTTTGGCAAATACTGGCATTCCCATTTGTATCGCATCAATCCAAGACCAATCGTCATTTTGTGGAGTGTTAAGCAGCATGTTGATATTGGCTTTGGTATTTTTCAATTTTTTAGCATCCGGCTCTAAATTGTATAAGTCAATGTAGGTTTGAGCCGCACAATAGTTATCAGCATTTCGAGTCGTATTGCCACCATTGAACCCCCATTTGTGAGATTCTGCCCAATCATAAGCATATTGGTAATACACATCTTTTGGGTAAATTTCGTATAAAGCCATCAATCCTTCATAATATACGCCACGAGTCCAAATGTTACTTGGGCGTTCTTTATTAGTGATGATGGTTTTACCTGTATCTGGCCATTTGTCCATAAAGTATTTGTTGGCCAATTCCATTTGGGATAAAACTGTTTTTTTGTCAAATGCTTGTTGTGCTTGTGTTGTGTTGTATGCTAAAACAGCAGTAAATAGTAAAACTAATTTTCTCATTTTATTTTATTTAGTTCTTGATATTATTTTTTTAAAGGAGTTATCGTTATTGATCCTAACAATCCAGAAGGTGTTGGGTTCCATTTGGTGGCATCAAATTTTTTATAATCTTTATCTACCATATTGATTTCATAAAATATTTTCCATTCCTGCCCTTTGAGTTCCATATCTCGAACTCGGTTGGCGGCAAGATTGGTTACTTGGATTTTAAGCTCGTTTTTACCAGCTTTCAATTTACCAATATTCAATTGGTACGGGACAGACCAAGCCGTTCCGATGTATTTTCCGTTGAGCCAAACTTTAGCACTTTCGCGAACATCACCAAGATTCAAACTCCAGTTTTCGGCAGTTGTTTTTGGAGCATCAAATTGCAATGTGTAGGTTGCCGAACCCGAAAAGGCCTCTGCCTGTGGCGAAAGTTTTGTCCAAGATTCTAAAGTAGTCAAACTTGTAGCTGCAGGAAGTTCTGGGCCACCTTTGTCAAAGTTTAGTTGCCATTTTCCAGTAAGAGGAATTGCAGCTGCCGCATTTTGCCAGTAATTCCATTTTTGTACCGAGGCTGTTTTTTCAGTAATCAACATCAAAGATTGCCCCGGTTCGATATGTAATTTTACTAAAGTTTCATTGGCCGATTTTTGAACAATTGCATTTCCGTATTCTTTTGTAAGCGGATCAAAAATTACCACTTCCTTTTGTCCGATTTGTAACGGAATCATTCCAGCTATTGTTTTGTTGGTGTGATTTACAATGTAATATAATTTTTCTCCATCAAGAGTTCGTCTGATGAATTTTAATCCCGAGTTGACTAGAGTTTCAGGCTTGATATTTACCGAACTTAGACTTTGCAAAATATCCGATTGAGGTTGAACTAAGTTGGTGTTTTCGGTAATTAATTTTTGAAGTTCAGCATTTTGTTTTTCATATTCATAAAATCCTGGAACAGATTCTGGAAGTCCTTCAAAAATGATTTTAGCTCCTTGTTTTTTTAATTCGATTAATTTTTTTAGAGTAGCCAACGGCATTGTTTTGGAGTCGGGAATGACCATCGATTGAAAAGTTCCGCCCGGTAAAACAATAGTTCCGTTTTGTACAGTAGCTTCTTTTATAAAGCTATCTGAGATAAAATCGACACTATATCCTTTGCTCATCAATTTTTTGGTAGTGTCGTAAAAAGAAGTTCCATACAACCATTCGTTTAAAGAGTGAATTTTGAATTGCATAAACATTTCGCCTTTGGCAAAACTATTCCATTGGTCATAAATTGGCCAATACAGTAAAATCTCATTATCTGGTTGTCCTTGTTGCAAAAGCGATTGGCAATTGGCAATGTAGGAGAATAAGCCAGAGGCGTCTTCCCAAATGGTATTGGTGCTGTTGAAATTTACCGAAGCATAAAACTTCCATCCAGGCCATGCGGCTTGGGTTGGCGAATAGGTTGATCCGTGTAAAAATATATGGTTAACACCGTTTAATAAAAGATCTTCTGCTTCAGGTTTGCATTGAGATAAAGCGGTTTTAAAATGATCTCTCAACCAAGTAAAAGTCTCGGAAGAAACTAATGGTTTTCCCGAAATATGTGCAGCCGAAGACGAAAATTTAAGCATAACAGGATCGGCATCACCCTCTCTGATGTCTTCTTTTTCACGTCTGAACCCTGGGATGTCATACGGCATAGAGCCAAAAGTTTCGCATTCCGGAATGTCCGCAGAGGCATACAAATCGATTAGATTTCCAGGTGAGCCATGGGCTTGTAATTTGGTTTTGAATTTTTTGCTGTTAGCCCAATTGGTCCAAGGTTTGTCAAATTGATTTAAAAGTAAATCCGAAATGGTTTCACGATAATCACTCTTGATGCGGTTGCTTTTTTCGGTATCTTCGGTGCTGGTTAATTCGGCTAAATATTTTTTCAAATCATAACCTCTTCTTTTTTGGAATTCATCAAAAAAAGCAGGAGTAAAATCAGAGCCATACACCTCAAAACTATCATTAAAAATAGCGCGAATTTTTCCTTCACGCCCTTTGAAAGCTTCGTTAAAAGGAACAACATATTCGTCTAAAGCTTCTTTTGAGTAATGATCTACAGTATAGCCTTTTCCACCAGGAGCCGAACGTTTTACTTGTTGTCCTGTTTTGCCGCTAAAAACAGCATAAATAGTATAATTGGTTTTAGAAGCTTTAAATTCTAAATAATTCTGATTGAGTTCAATTTGTTGAATTTTGTTATCAAGTTGCGTTGTAGAAGGAGCAGCTTTTCTTGTTTTAACTTGCTTTGTCAAATCGATATAGCTGCCATCTGCTCCTGAAGCTACAATATACAAGAGTTGAGCTGGATTTTTTTCTTGAGTTGGAGAGGTTATTTCTTGGTCTATTTTTTGTCCTTTTTTGACTTCAATTTTTTGAATGATTAATTTGGTGGCAGCATGCGGTAATGTAACTTGAGAGCCACCATAAGGCCAGCCGGTTCCCAAAACCATATCAACTTGCATGTGCAAACTATCGCTTACGTGAATGGTGTAGTCTAACATTTCTAACCATTTTGGAGATAAGAAATCGATAAAATTATTTTCCTCACCTTTTACACCGTAAATTGGGGTAATCTCTACGCCGCCGATTCCTGCCTTGTGAAAATCAATCAAACTTTTTTTAAGATTAGGTTTGTCAACAGCACTTCCCATCCACCACCAACGAGTCCAAGGCTGATTGGTGTTGTTTATTTGCTGTAAATGAAACTGCGAAACGGTTTGAGCCGAACTCTGGCACAAAAAAGCTAAAGTAACAATGAAAGCGAATTTAAATTTTATCATTAGTATATCTTAGATTGTGTAATTTTTAGTTTAGAATAGTGCAGGACAGCTTGTTGATTGAACTGGACATCATTTGAAAAGTAAAATTAAGTAAGCAAGGCTGATTATCCATCCTGTTGCATCCTGTTTATTGTGTATATCATTTTTTTATCCCTTTTATTTTAACGGTTGTTTAAAAAATATTTAATTTTTTTATAAAATTATCAATTTAAAACACAAGCATTTGATTGTTAGGTTTTTATGGTGTAAAAATATTTTCATTTTAAAATTTTTAATATGTGTTTTTCATTAAAAATTTCGGGTGCAACTTTGTGTAACAGGATACTACAGGATAGAATGTGGGTAGTCAATGGATAATTTTGGATTAATAAATTAATTAACCAAAATTCAACTTTCATGAAAAACAAATCAAGTTTTTGGTTCTTTTTAGTTTTGTTCACGATGATGCAAACCGTAATTTTTGCACAGGATAAAACAATCAAAGGAACTATTACAGATGCTACGGGATTGCCAATTCCAGGTGTAAATGTAAAGATTAAAGGAACTACAAAAGGAGTGAGTTCCGATTATGATGGACAGTATTCTATTTCAGCCAAAACAGGTGATGTTTTGGTTATTAGTAGTACTGGATTTAAAACTGCTGAAAGAACAATTGGTAGTTCAAATCAAATAGATGTTAAAATGCAGGACGATGTTTCACAACTTAATGAGGTTGTCGTTATTGGGTATGGAACAGTAAAAAAATCAGATGTTACTGGAGCAGTTGTGAGCGTAAACTCAGAAGTTTTAAATTCAAGACCAGTTTCAAACGCAATGGAAGCTTTGCAAGGTAAAGCAGCAGGGGTTGATATTGTTTCGAGTGAGCGCCCTGGAACAGTAGGAAGTGTTCGTATTCGTGGTAACCGTTCCTTAACTGCAAGTAATACACCATTGTATGTTGTGGATGGTGTGCCTTTGATGTCGGCATCGGGTATCGAAACGATAAATCCAAGAGACATCGAGTCGATAGATATTCTTAAAGATGCTTCTGCAACAGCTATTTATGGTTCTCGTGGAGCAAACGGAGTTGTGATTGTAACGACCAAACAAGGTAAGTCAGGGAAATTCAGTTTGGATTATGTAGAAACGATTACCATGTCGAATATTGTAGATCGTTCGCCTTCTATGAGCGCTGCTGATTTTATTGATTTTAGAAGACATGCTGCTTATAACTTAGATCCAGTAAAGTATGCAAGTCCTTATGCACCAACGTATGAGAATGATAAATTGATCTTTGCTAGTCCGCTAGATGGTGAAACCTCTAGAGATAATGTTTTGAAAGGATGGGAGAGCGGAACTTGGGATGCTTCAAAAGTAACCAATACAGACTGGACAGATTATGTGACACAAACTGGAGTTGCAAATGAGCGTGTTATAAGTGCTAGTGGAGGTTCTGAAAAGATAAATGCTTACGGATCATTTGGTTATTTGAGTAATCAAGGAACTCAAAAAGGGCAATCGTATGATCGTTATACCGCTAAGTTGAGTGCTAATTTTAAGCCAACAGATTGGTTTAGTTTTAATGCTTCTTTCAATACATCTTGGAGTGAGCAGGAATATGGTATGTCAACTTTGGGGGCTAGAAGCGCTTCTACTCCAGATGCTATTTATGGTGCTGCAAAATCAATTTATAATATGGCAGTTCCGTATTACCCAGATGGTAGATTGGTAATTAATCCTGGAGGAGAGACTAATGTTTATACCATTATGGAAGAATGGGATAAAAGTCAGCAAGATTCTCAAACCATGCGTGTTTTAGGGAGTTTTGCCGCAACTTTAGATTTTGGAAAAATCTGGGCTCCTGTAAAAGGTTTGAGCTATAAAATGAATTTTGGACCAGATTTCAGACACTGGAGAGAAGGGGTTTATATTGATGGAACTTCTTCGCTAAAAATAAATTCAGATGGTAGTGCGGGTACTAATTATGCACGCCTTCAAAATCGTCGTGACTTGTCTTGGACTCTAGACAATATGTTGGTTTACGATCGTACTTTTGATAAGCACAAAGTTGGATTCACGTTGCTTCAAACGGCATCGTCTTGGAATACAGAAAACTCTGCTATGAGTGCTAATAACATTCCAAATCCTACATTTATCTGGAATGCTTTTGATACGATAGATTTGACCAATGCAAATAATAAAGCAACAATGGATTCTGGTCTAACAGAGCGCCAGTTGAGTTCGTATATGGTACGTGCAAATTATGGTTTTGATAATCGTTATTTGCTTACAGTTTCGGGACGTTGGGACGGAGCTTCTCAATTGTCTGAGGGTAACAAATGGGATTTTTTCCCGTCAGCAGCTTTGGCTTGGCGTGTAGATAAAGAGTCCTTTTTGGAAGAAACAGAATGGATTAGCAATTTAAAACTTCGTTTGGGAGTAGGTACTACTGGAAACTCATCTGTAAATGCATATGCAACACAAGGTGGTATTACAGGGATATATTTACCTTTTAACGGAAAATCTAATGAATTAGGATATACAACTAATGAGCCATACTACAGTAGAACTTTGACAGGAATGGCCAATAAGGATTTGGGTTGGGAAAAAACAACTCAATATAACGTAGGTCTTGATTTTGGAGTTTTGGACAATCGTATTAGTGGTAGTTTAGAGGCTTATGCTACCTATACCGATGATTTGATTATGCAAATGACTATTCCAACATTGACTGGATTTCCAACTACTTATGCTAATGTGGGTAAAACCAAAAATCACGGTATTGAGTTGACGCTTAATGTAATTCCAGTACAAACAGGAGGAGGATTTGTATGGGAGTCTAACTTAAATGCAGCTTGGCAAAAAGACGAAATCGTAGAATTGGCTTATGGTAAAAGTGATATGCCAGACAATGCTTGGTTTATAGGCGAATCTTTGGCTGTTCGTTATGGTTATGACAATTTGGGATTGTGGCAAGATACTCCAGAAGATCAAGCTGAAATGGCAAAATGGAATGCTAATGGTGAAAAATTCTCTCCAGGAAAAGTACGTCCTAAAGACCAAAATGGAGATTATAAAATGACCGCTGATGATAGAACTATTTTAGGGAATAGTAATCCGAACTGGACAATGGGTTGGAATAATACTTTTAGCTACAAAGGTTTTGATTTAGGGTTTAATCTATACGGTCGTATGGGGTACATGGCATCACTAGGAGGCGAAATAATGACAGCGCATGGTAATCAACGTGAAATAGATTACTGGACACCAGAAAACACTGATGCTGAATATCAAAAGCCAATTTTAGGGCAAGCAACATCAGGTTCAGGAGATTCATATGCAGGGTTACTCGGATTTAAAAATGCAGGTTTTATAAAGATTCGTAATATTTCGTTAGGGTATAATTTCCCTAAAGAATTGACTTCAAAAACAGGTCTGTCTCACTTAAAAATATACACCCAAGCGGTAAATCCAGGAAGTATTTACCAAGCGGTAGATTGGTATGATTTTGATGTAAACAATACTTACTTCAACCGTAGTTTTGTTTTTGGTCTTCAGGTAGGATTTTAAAATAATCTTAGTATAATAAAAACATTAAAAATAAAGAAAATGAATAATTTTAAAAATATAGGATTTGGACTTTTGGTACTGATGGGGGTGTCGTTTAGCTCTTGTTCCGAAGATTTTCTGGATGAAGATCTAACGTCTCAGTATGCGACTAATTATTTTGATACTCCAGAAGGTCTTGTAGATTTATCTCAATCGCTTTATGGAAATATTCGTTGGCATTTTGGTTTTGGTTGGGCGCACGCTATTACAAGTTTAGGATGCGATGAGTTTACAACAGGTAACGATTTAACGAATGAAATGTGGAATACCTATGACAATCGTTTAGGGCCTGTTGGTGCAACAGTTGCAACTGGAGCAGCCAATAATAATGCTACTTCACCTGCTGCTCTTTGGGACGAGATGTATTTCGGAATTGCGTCTGCTAATACGATTATCGAAAAAGCAGATAAGGTAATTACTGATGAAGCCGTTCGAAATCGTTGTTTGGCGCATGCTTATTTTTTGCGTGGGTATAATTTTTACCGTCTTACGGCTCAATATGGAGGGATTGTGTTGCAAACAAAACCTATTACAACTGTAGTGCGTAATTTTGACCGTTCTACAGAGGAAGAATCTTGGGCACAAGCCATTTCTGATTTAAGAAATGCTTATAAGTATTTTGCAGGAGAAGATTTTGTTTATGGTAAAGGAATTACTTGGACAAAAGCAACTGCGGCTCACTTTTTGGCCAAAGCTTTACTTTTCCGTTCATCAGAACGTTGTGCCGAGTGGAACAGCGAATATAAAGATGCTGATCTTAAAGAAGCTATCGAAGCAACTACTTATGCAATTAATGCCCGTGGAGGAAAATTAACAGCTAATTATAGTGATTTATATGCTAATTGGACAGGGGTAGATTGTCCTAATGAACAATTAGATGAAATCTTAATGGCAGCTGGTTTTAACTCAGATGCTGCTACTGCTGGTCGTTTTGGAAACCAAACAGGGCCATCGTTTACACCGCAATTTTCAAATTTTGCTGGAGGTTGGGTTATCCGTGGGGTTTGGATTGGTTCTATGGATTTTCAAGCTTGTCGTCCTACCGAATATACCTATTCTGTTTTTGACCACGTAAACGATGCTCGTATGTGGAAAACTTTCAAAACAGTTTTCGGTACTAATGTTGTAAAGGATAATACGGTTGGGGTCAAATTAGGGGATCCGGGAATTGTGATGATTTTGAATTCTAAGAATGACCATACGTATGATTCTTATAAATTTGGATGTGCTGCAACGCAAAATCCAAATTGGAAAGATGATAATGGTAGATTAGCAGAATGGACTGTAGGGAATAGACAAACTGCAACGGCTGGTAATTTGACAGCTACAAAAGGGCAGTTTGTTCCGAGTTCATTAGTCTTATATCAAAATGGAGAATATGTGGCGCCTACGTTTGGAAACACTGCTAGATGTAATTTCTTTGCAGGTATTAATAAAACCGATGATGGTTCTCGTAACGGAGAAAGATCTAATGCTAACCGTGATGTAATTATGGCTCGTTTGGCCGAAACATTCTTAATGCGTGCCGAGTGTAACGTGCGTTTAGGTAGATATAGCCAAGCAATGGCTGATATCAATGTGGTGAGAGCCCGTGCACAATGGAAAAATGGCGAAAACAGATCATTCTATAGTGACGGGTCATTGGCATTCAAAACAAATCCTTTGAATACAGGTGCAGCAGCGGCAAATTATGTAAATTCTAATTTGGAAATGAATACCTATTATTTGTCTAATCCACAATTAGCAGTAACTACAGCTGCTTCTGATTTGACTTTAAAAACTTTCCCAGCAAATTTACCTGTTGAAGATGAAGCGATTCTTTCTAAGATTGGTGCTTCAAGTGATTACCAACGTGCTATGCACTTTCTTTTAAATGAGCGCACTCGTGAGTCATTGGGTGAGTGGGATCGTTGGGAAACGCTATCTCGTACAGGTACTTTGATTACTAGAGCCAAAGCATTCAATCCAGATGCAACTCTTATTACAGCAAATAAACATGAATATCGCCCAATTCCTCAGTCATTTATTGATGGATTACTAAATGATGATGGAACTAATTTAACAGCTGATCAAAAAGCAGCTTGGCAAAATTCAGGTTATTAGTTTTTTTAAATTTTTTAGATTTTTTAAAACCGTCTCAAATTATTTTTTGAGGCGGTTTTTTTATGTCAATGTCTCTCGTTGAATTTAAATAAGTTCTAAAACGAATAATTTTCTTGTTGTGGTGTGTAATTGTATCACAATTTTAAAAACAGATTGTTTTGTTTCAATATATTCTTAAAATAATTCGAATATGATAGTTTTTTAATATAAAAAAAATCAAAATTTTTTTAAAACTATAATTTTTTAAGAATCTTCATTTTTTTAACGTTTTTTTATGTTTTTCACGTGTGTTTAATCGATTACACGGTGTGAAAAAGAGTATAATTTAATATTTTTTTTGTAATTGACTGATAATTATTGAATAAGAAATGTTAATACAGGACAGTGCAGGATGCTGTCTGATTCCCTTCTAAATAAATTTGATTGACTAATTAACTTTAATTTAACTTTTATGAAAAACAAATTTATTTTTCTGATGGTTATTGCGATGATTTCATTACTGAACTCATCACTTTATGCACAGAATAAAACCGTTAAAGGTGTTGTGAAGGATGCTTCTGGTATTCCAGTACCTGGGGCTAATGTACTTATTAAGAACTCTACCAATGGGGTTAGTACCGATATTGATGGTTCTTATACAATCGAAGTCTCTAAAGGATCAGTTCTTGTTTTTAGCTTTATTGGTTTTAAAAGTGAGGAGAGAACTGTAGGAGATGCTAATAATTATGATGTTGCTTTAAAAGAAATGGATAATTCTTTGAACGAAGTGGTTGTAGTGGGATATGGTGTAAAGAAGAAAAAAGATTTAACAGGGTCAATTGTTAGTGTAAATTCGGAAGTGATTGCTTCTAGACCTGTTCAGAATGCTGTTGATGCTATGCAAGGTAAAGCAGCTGGGGTAGATATTACTTCAAATGAGCGTCCTGGTACGGTTGGTAAAGTAACCATTCGTGGAGCCAGATCCATATCGGCATCCAATTCACCGTTGTATGTAGTTGATGGGGTTCCTATTAATAATTCTAAACCATTGGCTGGATCTTTAGGAAAATCGGTTAGCGATGTTAGTGATTCTAATTCGGGAGGTATCGACTTCTTGAATCCAAATGATATCGAGTCTATAGATGTACTTAAAGACGCATCTGCTACCGCTATTTATGGTTCTCGTGGAGCAAACGGGGTTATTATTGTTACGACCAAAAAAGGGAAAAATGGTAAATTTACTTTGAATTATAGTTCTGCTGTTACCACTGAAGAGCTGCATGAAAACGCTCCAATGATGAGTGCAGAGGAGTATATCGATTTTCGTAGATGGGCAAGGTATTACTCTAATCCTTCTGCATTTCCTAGAGGAGATCAACCAACTGTTGCCAATGATGAATTGATTTTCTTGAAATCAGCAGATGCTTCAGCTTGGGCTAATTTATCAAAAGGATGGAGCAAAGATGGTGCAGGAAATGATGTATGGGATGGTTCGAAAGTGGCTACTACAGACTGGACAAAATTTGTAACTCGTACTGGTGTTACACAACAACATACTATCGCCGTTAGTGGAGGTACCGAAAAAATGAAAGGGTATGGGTCTTTTGGATATACTGGAAATACTGGTGTGCTAAAAGGACAAAGTTTTAAACGTTATAGTGGTATTGCCAATGTAGATATTACACCAACCGATTGGTTTTCTATGGGAGCTAACCTAAATACAAGTTACAGTATAAATGAATACGGACAATCTAACATAGGTAGAAATGCAGTATCATCTACAGGAGGAATCTATACCACTGCACGTCTTAATCTTCCTTATGCCGTTCCTTATGATGAAAACGGAGAACGTATTCTTAACCCAGGAGGAGATTCTACCATTAGAACTGTTGTTGATGAAGATAAATATTCTCAAGATCAACGTTTAACCTTAAGAGCTTTTGGTAGTTTTTATGGACAATTAGATTTAGGAAAAGCAATTCCGGTTCTTGAAGGCTTAAAATACCGTGTCAATTTTGGTCCTGATATTACTTCGTATCGTGATGGAGTGTTTTTGGATGGTAAATCAGCGGTTCGTGCAGGAACTAGTTATGCTTCATTGATAAAATCGCAAACCATTTCCTATACATTGGATAATTTGTTGTTCTATAATAGAGCTTTTGGAAAACACGATATAGGCTTAACTGCTTTGCAAAGTAAAACAGTTTACAATTATGAGGATAGCATGATGGCTGCCAACGATATTAAAAACGTAGAAAATAAATGGAATGCTTTGACTCCAGCAAATGTCACTCTTGCTAATTATTCTTCAAATTTAATAGAGTCTGGTTTATTGTCTTACATGGGAAGAATTACGTATGGTTACGATGATAAATATTTGTTTACAGCTTCGGGACGTTATGATGGAGCATCACAATTGGCCGATGGTAACAAATGGGATTTTTTCCCAAGTGCTTCTTTGGCTTGGAATATGAATCAAGAAAACTTCTTGAAAGATGTTTCTTGGCTTAATCAGTTAAAACTTAGAGTTGGTTATGGGGTTACGGGTAATGCAGCCGTAGATCCTTATTCTACACAACCACCATTAGTAGGAATTGTGTATCCTGGTGGTTCTGGTGTTGTAAACAATGCAACTTTAGGAAACCCAGAATTGGGATGGGAAAAAACACAACAAATGAATTATGGTATCGATTTCGCATTTATAAACAATAGAATTTCAGGAACTTTAGAGTATTATACGAGTCATACAACCGATTTGTTATTAAAAAGAAGTGTACCTACACCTACAGGATTTAGAGATACTTATGAAAATATCGGTGAAACTGAAGGAGAGGGTGTTGAGCTTACTTTGAATACCTTAAATGTAAAAGCTAATGATTTTGAATGGACTTCTACTTTAAGCGCTTCTTATCAACAAAACAGAATTGTAACATTGGCAACTGGTAAATATGATGATATCAATAACAATTTATTTATTGGTCAACCCCAAAATGTAATTTATGGTTTTGAATCAAACGGAATTTGGAAACCGGAAGACGCTGCAGAAATGGCAAAATTCAATGCCAATGGAGCCAATTTTACAGCAGGTAATGCAAGACCGGTAGATCAAAACGGAGATTATAAAATTGATGCTAATAATGACCGTGTAATTATTGGTAGTGCAGATCCAAAATATATTGGAGGTTTAACCAATACTTTTAGATACAAAAACTTAGAGCTATCGTTCTTCATCTACGGTAAAATGGGCTATACTTTTAACACAGGAGGGGAAAATGAAGGAGCAAAAGGTAGCCAAAGATCTATAGATTACTATAATGAAAATAATATCGATGCTGAGTATCAAAAACCAATCTATTCAGCAGGTACTGGAGATGCTTATTTCCCAATTTTAGGATATAGAGATGGGTCATTCTTAAAAATGAGAAATATATCATTAGGATATAATTTCACTAATGAAATGGCAGAAAAAGTAGGTGTTGCAAAATTGAGACTTTATATTCAAGTTATGAATCCAGGAATGATTTATAATAAAGTGAAATGGATGGATCTGGATACGCAAACAACAGCTTCTAACAGAGGATTTACTGTAGGTTTGAATGTTGAACTTTAAGATTTAATTTAATTACAAACGGTTATGAAAAAATATAAAAGATTATATATAAACTTATTACTAGTTGCGGCTTTAGGACTTAATAGCTCTTGCAGTGAAAGTTTTCTTGATGAAGAATTGACAACAGCCTATAGTAATTCGTATTACGATACAGAAGCTGGGATACAAGCTTTGGTTGTGGGAACGTATTACCAAGTTTTTGCGTTAGAATTTGCTGGTGAAGTACCGCTTACAGCTACACAATCGGGAACCGATGAGTTTCATGCTGGTGGGGATCCATCCAATCATATTTGGAACTCCTATGCTTCGGGGTTAAATTCATTTGTAACGGTTTCTAATGCCAATACGGTTGCGGCCAATACCAATTGGGATAATTTGTATGTAGGAATCGGGAATGCCAATCAAATCATCGAATCGGCAACAGCTATCGAATCTACAAATGATGCTATTAAAAAAACAGCACTGGGTGAAGGCTATTTTTTAAGAGCTTTCAACTATCTAAAATTGGTGAGTCAATACGGTGGTGTTCCTCTAAAATTAACAGTGAGCTCAAACGTAGAATTAGAATTTAAAAGAGCAACAGCCGAAGAGGTTTTGGCTCAAGTTATAGACGATTTTACAAAAGCTTATAATCTTCTTCAAAATGTTGGGGCACCAGCCAAAATTACCAAAGATGCAGTAGCACATTATTTGGCAAAAGCGTATTTAACCAGAGCAAGCGAAATAAATGACAGTTGGAATTCAGCAACAAAAACAGCCGATTTAGAGAAAGTGGTTACTTTGTCTAATGAAGTTATTGCCAATCACCCTTTGGCGGACAATTTTGTCAATTTATGGAGTTTTACTGTCGCTGATGGAGCTAATGAAAAATTGCCTGAAATTATATTAGCAGGTCAATTTAACTCTAGTTTATTAAATACAGGTTCTAATCAGCAACATTTGTATTTTCTTTCAACCTACGATCAATTACCCTATATGCAACGTAATGTTGCCGGAGGAAGACCATTTAGTCGTTTAGCTCCAACTTATTTTATGTATGATGTCTATGATAAGGTAAAGGATTCTCGTTTTTGGAAAAGTTTTCAAACTAAGAGTATTGTTAACAAACAATCTGGGACTTATTATAAAAACGGTGATTTAGGAATTATTTACATTATGAATGCTCCAACAGATACACGTTTTGCTAAAACCAAAAATACAGATGTCATAATCGATCCCAAAACAGGAAAAACAATTCCGAGTGCCTTTGTGCAATACGCAGCAGACAATGTTGGACTAATGGCCGATGTGAGATTCCCTTCTTTGAGCAAATATGTAGATGGTTCTAGAATCGATTTGACCAATACTAGAGGATCGAGAGATATAATTTTGGCACGCTCTGCCGATACTTACTTAATGCTTGCTGAAGCAAAAGTGCGTCAAGCCAAATTTACTGAGGCCTTAACGTACATCAATACAGTTCGCATAAGAGCTGGGTATAAAGATGGCGAAAGCCGTTCGGCTTATACCGATGGTTTAGCAGGATGGACAGTTGCTGGACAAAACAATGTGCCGATTTCATTTATCCCTGAAAATTCCTATTATGAATCAAATGATATTGCTGTTACAACTGCAGCAACTAGCTTAGTAATTAATAGTGTTGGAACTTTCCCTGCCGAAGATCAAGCTGTAATTACAAAACTTGGTTATAGTAGTGATTATGACAAAATGTTGTGTTTAGTACTTAATGAGCGTGCTCGAGAATTATGTGGAGAATTTCATCGTTGGCAAGATTTAAGTAGAACTAAAACTTTGGTTGCTAGAGCAAAAGCGTATAATATAGAAGCGGCTCCTAACATTAAAGACTACCATGTTTTACGTCCAATTCCGCAAACTTTCTTGGATGGGGTTTACGCAAATGGTGCTCCGTTGTCAGCAGCCGAAAAAGATGCGATGCAAAATCCTGGTTATTAATTAGATTATTGTTTTGTTATGTTTTCGAAACCGTCTCAAATTATTTTTGAGACGGTTTTTTTATACTCAGGGTTGTACAGGACACTTATTACAATTGTTTGCGCTATTTTTAATTTTAAAAAAATTATTCAAAAATGTAAAAAATGAAAATAATTAATAAGTACTTATTGTTGTTAAGTGTTGTTTTGTGTTGTCAGCTGGCTGTTTCTCAAATAAAATTGCCTGCTCTTGTGGGTGATAATATGGTTTTGCAACAAAACACAAAAGTAAATTTATGGGGATGGGCAGCACCAAACGAAGAGATAAAAATTCATTTGGGTTGGCAAAAAGACTTGGTTGAAACCAAAGCTGATGCCAAAGGAAACTGGAAAGTAAAAGTTGCAACTCCAGAAGCGAGTGATAAAAGCTATAGTGTCACTCTTGAAGCTTCAAATAAAATTACGATTCATAATGTTTTATTAGGCGAAGTTTGGATTTGTTCTGGGCAATCGAATATGTTTTTTCCTGTCGGAAAACAAGAAGGAACATGGAAAAATGGTGTTGTCAATTACGAAGAAGAAGTAAAAAAAGCCAATTATCCTTCTATCCGATTGTTTACTGTGGCTACTGTTGCTTCCGAAAAACCTCTGGAAGATGTAAGAGGAAATTGGAAAGAATGTTCTCCTGAAAGCATCAAGGATTTCTCGGCAGTGGCTTATTTCTTTGGTCGTGATTTACAACAAAAAATCAAAACACCAATTGGGCTAATTTCAACTTCATGGGGTGGTACCAAAGCCGAAGCTTGGACATCGCAAAAGACTTTGGAAGAAAATAAAAATTTGTTACCCATACTTGAAGAGACTACCCAAAAAGAAAAGCAATATTATACCAATTTGGAAACGTATTATGCTAATTTGAAAAGTCAAAATCAAGTTGCAGATCTCAAAAAACCTAAAAAAACTGACGAAAATAAATATCCGTATGTGTTGTATAACGGGATGTTGCATCCCATTGTAAATTACACCATGAAAGGCGTAATCTGGTACCAAGGCGAAAGTAATGCCGAAACGGCTTATCGATACCAATCATTGTTTACTACAATGGTAAAAAGTTGGAGAACCGAATGGAATCAAGGGGATTTTCCTTTTTACTATGTACAAATTGCACCACATAAAGGACAAAATCCAGAAATTAGAGAGGCTCAATTTTTATCTTTAAAAACAATTCCGAATAGTGGTATGGTCGTTACTACTGATGTTGGCGATGCTAACGATATTCATCCCCGCGATAAGAAAACAGTGGGATATCGATTAGGATTATTAGCTCGTGCCAATACCTATGGCGAAAAAAAAATAGAAAGTTCAGGTCCGCTTTATAACCATATTGATATAAATAAAAATCAGATTCAAGTGTTTTTTGATCATGCCGATTCGGGTTTAATCGCAAAAGGTAAAGAATTGAAAGAATTTGAAATTGCTGGGGAGGATAAAGTTTTTTATGCAGCCGAAGCAAAAATTAAAGGAAAAACAGTATTAGTTTTTTCGGAGAAAGTAAAGAATCCAAAAGCAGTCCGATTTGCTTGGAAAAATGTTCCAGAACCTAATTTATTCAATAAAGAAAATTTACCTGCGTCTCCATTTAGAACTGATGATTGGGATAAATAATAAAAAAGTCAATTAATGATTATATATAATAAAAAAGTAATAGTTGTAGTTTATCTTTTTTTGCAGTTTTTTAGCTTTTCTATCGAAGCTCAAAATAACCAAAACAAAGCCGAGCATTTAGCCAGTAAACCATTATTTCGCGATCCCATTTTTGATGGTGCGGCTGACCCTGTAATCATTTGGAATAAAAAAGAGAAAAAATGGTTCATGTTCTATACCAACCGCCGTGCCAGCGACACAACTGCCAAAGGGATAAGCTGGGTTCATGGTACCAAAATCGGAATAGCCGAATCTAAAAACGGAACCCATTGGATATACAAAGACACTTGCAATATCAATTATAAATTGCCTAATAGTACGCATTGGGCTCCCGATGTGATAGAATACAAAGGCTTGTATCATATGTATCTCACAATTGTTCCTGGGATTTTTGAGGATTGGTATCATCCTCGATATATAATTCATCTAACGAGTAAAAATTTAATAAATTGGAAGTTTGAATCCAAATTAAATTTAGCTTCCGAAAGATGTATCGACGCATCGGTTTTTCAATTGCCAGACGGAACTTGGAGGATGTATTATAACAATGAAAATGATGGGAAGTCTATTTATTATGCCGATAGTCCAGATTTGTACACTTGGACAGATGCTGGCAAAAAGATTGTAAAAGATCGAGGCGAAGGCCCAAAAGTTTTTCAATGGAAAGGTAAAAATTGGATGATTTCGGATACTTGGAGAGGATTGGCGATTTTTACTTCCGATGACTTCTTGAATTGGAAGCGACAAGAAAAAAATATTTTGGAAATTCCTGGAACAGGAGCAGATGACAAAGTTATAGGAGGACATTGTGATGTGGTAGTGAATGATGAGAAAGCCTATGTTTTTTATTTCACACACCCAGGTAGAACTCCCGAAAACAAAGGAAAAGATACTTTCGAAACCAAAAGAAGTTCCATACAGGTAGCTCAATTAGAAATAGAGAATGACGAAATGGTTTGTCATAGAGATAAGCCAGTTTATATTAACTTAAAGCAACCTAAAAAATAAAATGAGCATGAATCAAAATTGGTTGTAAACACCAATGAAGATATGCAAATTACATAGGATCATTAAAAAATCAATAAATAATTATATATGAAAAATACAATCAGAAACGCATTCAAAATGAAACTGAAAAAGGGTTTTGAAGCAGAATATAAAAAAAGACATGACGAAATTTGGCCAGAATTAGCCTCTCTGCTTTCGGAGTCTGGAATTCAGGATTACAGTATTTTTTTAGACGAAGAAACTCTGATTTTGTTTGCTGTTCAAAAAATAAGCGCCGATTTTGACCAAGAGTATTTACCAAATCATCCTATCGTAAAAAAATGGTGGGCTTATATGGAGGATATTATGGAGACCAATCCTGATAATTCACCTCAATCTATTTCATTAAAAGAAGTGTTTCATTTGGATTAATTCAAAAAAAAATGATTTTTATTATTAATAAGCAGTACACAACAGGATACTTATTGTTTTTTTAATAAATACATTTGAATCAATGATAGGGTAACAACTATCGAAAATTAATTTTACTGGTTATAAAATTGATTTTATTGGTTATTGGTTTTGTTTTTAAAAAAGAAATCAAACTTAAAAAATTGAGTGGTTAGATTTTACAAGTCTTCTTTTTAAACGCTATAATCGTACATTATAGCGTTTTTTTTATATTAATGTTTTTTAATTAAAAGAAAATGAAAAAAAATATTCCATTAGGTTTAGTAATAACGGCTACAATGTTGTTGGCAAATTACGGTTATGCCCAAAAACAAAAAGCAGCAACAAAAATTGTTTTAAGTAATGCTGCAAATATTGCTCTAAATCAAAAAGCAATAGAAATAAAGAGAAGCACTTTGCCTTTTATAAAAAGTACTGCTGATTTTCCAATTTTGATGCATAATAACGATACCATTCCAGCTCAACTAAACGATCTTGACGGAGATGGAAAATGGGATGAGATTTTTGCAGTAACCGATTTTGGTCCCAATGAAAAGAAAGAGTTAAGTTTAAAATGGTCAAAAGTTGATCCTAAATTTACTGTAAAAACCAGTGTTCGCTTTGGTAAAAGAGCAGCTCAAAACGAACCTGTAAAACCTGCTACCGATGAAGTTTTACCAGCCAATGAAATTTTCACAGCTTTGGGTTATCAGCGTTATCAAACGGATGGCCCTACCTGGGAAAATGACAAAGTAGGTTTCAGACATTATTTAGATGGTCGAAATGCTAAAGATGTTTTTGGCAAAAAAACTCCTGGTATAACTCCCGAAAATGTAGGAATCAGTAGTACAGGAGCTGTAGAGGATAATTACCATCAAATGCACGATTGGGGAAGAGATATTTTTCCAGTTGGAACTTCAGCAGGTTTAGGAGGTTATGCTTTATTGATAAATAATGAAGTAAAAAGATTAGGAGTTACCCTAAAAGATCCTCTGAACAATGTAGAAACTACGACTTTTAAAATCGTAAGTGAAGGCCCTGTGAATTCTGTTTTGAACTACAATTACAAAAATTGGGAAATTGACGGCAAGAAATATCAAGTTCAGGAAACTACATCCATTTGGCCAGGAATGTATGCTTTCAAAAATACGGTTGCCGTAAATGGACTTCAAGGGAATGATGTTTTTTTAGTGGCACTTTCCAATATCAATAATACAAACCCTTTGCAAGAAATCAGCTCAGGCGATTTTGTATGTTTAATTCAACATGGACATTTAACTTACGAAAAGCAATGGATTTTAGGAACCGCTATAATCGTTCCTAAAAACAAATACAAAGGTTTTATAGAAGCGCCAAAGACTGGAAAATTAACCGATTCTTATTTAGCCAAACTTTCAGTTGAAAACAATAAACCTATCAGTTATTATGCAGTGGCTGGTTGGGAATTAAGTGCCGATCCAAACTTTAAAGATGCTACTTATTTTAGCAATTATGTAACGAATTTGGCGGAGCAACTTTCAGCAAAAATTGATATTAAAATTAATAATTAACCAAAATATTTTCGAACTAAATAACTTGACCATGAATTATAAATCGACCAAAATTATAACATTGTTTGTTTTCGGAATTTGCAATGCCGTAATCGCACAAAAAAATGATGCTACTGCACCTTTACATTTAATGCAACCAGATTATCCAACCCCTTACGTTATTCCGCAAAAGGAAAATGTAAAAGTAGTTTTGGACAGGGTGTATAATTTTTTGGAGGCAAATACGGCTTCGAAAGTGGTCTATAAAAAGGATAATTCCGAGGTAACTAACTTAAAAAAAATAGATGGAGATATTGCCTTTGAGAAAGGAGCATTTCGATTGACCAGTTACGAATGGGGTGTTACTTATGCGGGAATGCTTTTGGCTTCGGAAGCAACTTCAGATAAAAATTATTCGGATTATGTAAACAAGAGGTTGCAGTTGATAGCTGATTTAAGTAGCAATACCAATGAAAAAAACTTGGCGAACTCTCCAATTCGTTCCGTGATGAAGCCACATGCTTTAGATGATGCCGGGGCTTTATGTGCCGCATTTATAAAGGCAAAGAAAAAAGGATTAAAAGCTGATTTGGATCCAATAATTCAAAACCAAATTGCATTTATAACAAAAGAGCAACAGCGTTTGAGTGACGGAACTTTAGCAAGAAATAGACCTCTGGATAATAGTCTTTGGCTAGACGATATGTTTATGAGTGTACCAGCGTTGGCACAAATGGGTGCTTATACTGGAGATGTTAAGTATTTTGACGATGCAGTAAAACAAGTGAATCAATTTTCTAAAAGAATGTTCAACGAGCAAAGAGGAGTTTACATGCACGGTTGGGTAGAATCTATGGAGGTGCATCCTCAGTTTCATTGGGCTAGAGCCAATGGTTGGGCGGTAATGACTATGGTCGAATTGCTTGAGGTCTTGCCGAAAAGTCACCCTGGATATCCGCAAGTTTTAGCACAACTAAAAAAACATATTGCTGGTTTGGTACAATATCAGGATGGAACAGGTTTTTGGCATCAATTGCTTGACAAAAATGATACGTATTTAGAGACTTCGGCAACAGCAATTTATGCGTATTCTATAGCAAGAGCCATCAATAGAGGCTATGTCGATGTAATGACTTATGCTCCAGCTGTTTTATTGGCTTGGAATGCAGTAACAACTAAAGTAAATAATAAAGGAGAAGTAGAAGGAACTTGTGTAGGAACAGGTATGGGATTTGATCCTGCTTTTTATTATTACCGACCTGTAAATGTCTTTGCGGCTCATGGTTATGGGCCAGTTTTATTGGCTGGTGCTGAGGTTATTTTATTGTTAAAAGAGCATCAGTTTCAAATCAATGATAGTGCAATTCAATTAAAAATTGAAGGAAAAAATAACATCTCAAAATAAAGATGAAACTATTATTAAATATTGCTTTTTTATCGGTAACGATGCTTTCTTTTGGGCAAATTGGCACTCGTTTTCCATCCGAAAAAAAGATAATTAAAGATCCTGTTACTGGTCAAGAATTAATTTTTTTGACTACTAAATCCGCTGGGGATTCGAAAACCTATCCCACACATCCGCAATGGACAGCCGATGGTGAATGGTTGATTTTTAGAACCAAAAGAGCCAACGGAGAGGCAGTGGCTGTCAATGAAAAATCGGGAGTTATGGTTCAAGTCACTGAGGGTGGTTATACAGGAACTTTGTGTATGGCACAAAAATCGATGAAGTTATATTTCATGCGTAATGCCGAGGAGGATAAAAAGAAAATTATTGAGGTAAACCTTGATGCGGTATTTAAGGATAGTAAAGCTGGAAAAATGAAACCTGTTTCAAGCTACGAAAGGGTTTGTGGAATGACAAATCCAGAAATGGGAGCTTCGGGTGATATGGCTTTGGATGCCGATGAAGAACGAATTTATTTTAGAATTGGTAAAGATGAAGCGGCAAGATATTTAGATCCAAATGTTAAGATACAAAAAAGCATTGGTCCTCGAAATATGGGTGCAGGACCAGGTGGCATTGGCAGTTTGAATTTAAAAACGGGCGAATTCAAGCATGTTATTTCAGTGCCGTTTCAAGTGGGACATATCCAATCGAATATCTGGAATCCTGGTGAATTAGTTTTTTGTTGGGAAACAGGAGGCAAGTCGCCTCAGCGTACCTGGACTGTTAAGGCAGACGGGACAGGTTTACGTCCTTTGTATCCAGAATCCGATTTTGAATGGGTGACTCACGAAGCTGTCATTTCAAAAGACGAAGTGGCTATGGCTATTATGGGGCATCGAAAAATTGATATCCAAAATGAAACTCCTGTTGAAACGGCTAAAAATGGAGAAATCAGGAATCCTGAAAACCCTGGACAGGAAAGCAATTGGGGTAATTCAGGAACCCGAGAAAAACCAACAGGTTTGGCAATTGTAAATCTGAGAACCCGTGAAATGATTATCGCTGGACAAACCAAAAGCGGTAGCGGATTATGGCATGTACATGGTTCAGCCGATGGAAGATGGGCTGTTGGAGATGATTTTTCGAGAAGTTTGTATCTGATCGATCGAAAAACAAACGAAATGATGATGCTTACCACAGGTCATAAACAAACTGCGGCTGATCACGTTCATCCGACTTTTAACAGAGAAGGAACCAAAATCCAGATTCAGTCTGCGATGCTTTCTGAGGATAATCGTACGATGAATATCTGTATTGTCAATGTTCCGAAGGAATGGCTTAAGCGTAAATAAGTAAATTAAAAAGCAAAAATAGAATGAAAAAAGTATTGATACTTGCAATCTGCATTTTGGGAATTTCCCAGTCTGCATTTTCTCAAAAATACAAAAACGACAAATTTCCAGATGGGAGTGAAATAACCTCATGGTTTAAAGATTATACCAAACTTAAATTGAAAGATTTAGGGAAACAATACACTATTACCGATTTTGGAGTTACAAAAGACAGTACCCAAATTCAGACTGTCGCAATTCAAAAAGTGATTGATCAAGCAGCCGAAAATGGTGGAGGAGTAATCGTGATTCCAAAGGGAGTTTTCTTGAGTGGAGCTTTATTTTTTAAACCAAAAACAAGTTTGTATGTTGCCGAAGGAGGAACTCTAAAAGGTTCAGACGATATTTCAAATTTCCCCATAATGCCCTCTCGAATGGAAGGACAAAATCTTGAGTATTATCCAGCTTTAGTCAATGCTTATGGAGTAGATAACTTTTCTATTTCTGGAAAAGGAACCATCAACGGAAATGGTTATAAATATTATGAAGCGTTTTGGCAACGCCGTAAAGAGAATCCAAAGTGCACCAATCTTGAAGTTTCAAGACCTCGTTTGGTTTTTGTATGTAACTCTAATAACGTTCAGTTTCAGGACGTAAAATTGATCAATTCAGGTTTTTGGACGAATCATTTCTATAAGTGTAATAATGTAAAATTATTAGATGTGTACATTTTTTCTCCACATGAAAAAATTAAAGCTCCAAGCACAGATGCTGTAGATATTGATATTTGTACCAATGTTTTGATAAAAGGTTGTTATATGTCTGTAAATGATGATGCTGTTGCTTTAAAAGGCGGAAAAGGTCCTTATGCCGATAAAGATCCAAATAATGGAGGAAATGCTAATATTATTATCGAAGATTGTACGTATGGATTTTGTCATTCGGCTTTAACCAACGGGAGCGAATCTATTCATAACCGAAATGTGATTATGCGAAATTCTACAATTGAAGGTGCAACAAGAATGCTTTGGTTAAAAATGCGACCGGATACTCCACAGCGTTATGAATATATTAGAGTGGAAGACATCAAAGGTTCTGCCAAAAATTGTTTAGTGGTATTGGCATGGAAACAATTTTTTGATTTAAAAGGTCGTCCTGATGTGCCATTGTCGTATGGAGATCAAGTGACTTTGAAAAACATCGAAATGAAGTGTGACAACTTTTTTGCGGTAGAAAAAGACGAAAATGTACGTTTGTCTAATTTTACTTTTGAAAACCTAAAAATTGATGCAACAAAAACCGTATTTGATCGCAGTATTATAAACGGGGTTACGTTTAAAAATGTAAAAATCAATAATGAATTAGTTAGTCAATAGTTGTTAATCAATAGTTTATTAAAAAAATCTTTTGTAAAAATATCTCAATGAGGTGTTTTTATAAAAGATTTTTTTTTGTGAGTCATTTTGAGGTATTGATTGGTAAAACTCAATAAGTGTGATTTAAATATTGGTATTTTAACGTTTTGTTTTAATTAAATGTATTTTATTATAATTCAATTAAAGCTTAATTTTTTTGGTTAAAATTTAATGAAATTGTAAAAATACAGGATTCTACAGGATACTACATCGAAATAGTTCTTATAGTTTTATAAAAAAATTAACATTTTAAAGAACTAACCAAAATTACTTTTATGGAATTAAAATTTAATAATCAAAAAATAGCAAGCAAAATAGTTCTGCTGTTTTTTATGTTTTTTTCCTTTGGCTATATAACGGCACAAAGTAGAATTAAGGGGACGGTAAAAGATGCTTCAGGAATAGGGATACCTGGTGTTGGAGTACTTCAGAAAGGAACAAAAAATGCTACAAATACAGATATTGACGGGAATTATTCGATCGATTTATTGGATAACGGACAACATGTACTTGTATTTACATCAGTTGGATTTAAAAAAATAGAAGAATCCGTGCAAGGGAGAAGTGCTATTAGTGTTACCATGGCCGAAGATAATCAGGTTTTGGAGGAGGTAACGATAATTGGTTACGGAACTCAAAAGAAAAAATTAACCACTGGAGCAATTTCATCTTTGAAAACAGAAAATTTTGCTGAGCGACCAATCTCTAGAGTCGATCAAGGAATGATAGGACAAATTGCAGGGGTTAGAGTACAACAAACTTCAGGTTTACCAGGCCAGCCATTTAGTGTTCAAATTCGTGGAGCAGGATCAATCTCTGCAGGGAATGAACCCTTATACGTAATTGATGGTTTCCCGATAGCTACAGAGATGTCAAACAGTAATGGAGGATTCTCTAATGGTAGCCCATTAGATAATATTAATCCTAACGATATTGCTTCGATAGAGGTTTTAAAAGATGCAGCAGCTTCTTCAATTTATGGTTCTAGAGCTGCAAATGGTGTGGTTTTGGTTACCACCAAAAAAGGAAAAACAGGAAAAACAAAGTTCACATTTAACACCTACGGGGGGATTAACAAGGAAGCCAAAAGAGTAGATATGCTAGATTCTCAACAATGGATTGACAGAGCCAAAGTAATGTTAGATGCACAATGGGCATCTTCGGGTATTGCTGGAGCATCGGCTTCACAAACTATGGATGAGAGAATTGCGACTTACAATTTGGCTAATCCATCTAATCCATTAACACCAACTAATTCAAGATACTACACGTATATCTATGATGAAAGATGGGATATGCCAGGTCACCCAGGTTTAGATTACATCGATTGGCAAGATGAAATTTTTCAAACCGGTCAATTTAACAATTACCAGTTGTCGGCTTCGGGAGCTACAGATGCTGTAAATTATTATGTATCGGCTAATTATCAAAAAAATACGGGGTATATCGTTGGTACAGATTATTCTCTTTTTTCAGCCAGAGCTAATATTGATGTAAAATTATCAGATAGATTTAAAATGGGACTCAACTTGGCTCCATCTTATTCTATTAAAAACGATCCAGGTGTAGAAGGGAAAGACAACACACTTTTTAAAGCACTTGTGGCTACTCCAGTTTTTGAGAGCGAACCAAATGCTGAAGGCGAAAAATATACCACTCGTTATGCTTGGGGAAGTAGTACAACCAATATGTTGAACGCATTAAATAGAACAGGAAGAAATTCGATGTATAGAAATCTAATTTCGTCTTATGCGAGCTACGAATTACTTAACGGTCTAATTTGGAAAAGTACCATCAACTTTGATAACTCCGATAATACCTACGAAGGATATACACCAAATGATGTATTGGCTAGCATTCGAGGAAGTTATAATACTTACCGAAGACAGAATTTAGCAAATGAAAATACTTTAAACTATAACAAATCGTTTGGAGACCATAATTTTAATGTGCTTTTAGGGCAATCTTTCAGTTCTTATGAGATTACGAGATCGTATTTGTCATCGGGAGCATTGTACAATAATTCAACTATCGAAACATTGCCAACAGGTTCATTAGGTTATACGAATGCTGAAAAAAGTACTTTGTTGTCTTATTTTGCAAGGTTACAGTACGATTACAAAGAAAGATATTTGCTTTCTTCTAGTATCAGAAGAGATGGTTCTTCAAAATTTGGTAGAGACAGACGTTGGGGAGAATTTTATTCTTTGGCATTAGGATGGAGAATCAATAATGAGGCGTTCATGAAAAACGTAAATTGGCTAAATGAATTAAAATTAAGAGCTAGTATTGGTACAAACGGAAGTGATAATATTGGTAGCTATGCCTCTCAGCCTACTTTGGCAACCTATTATTATTCTATGGGAGGAGCAGCAGCTGTAGGTCAGGGAGCAGCATCTATTGCCAATCCAGAATTGCATTGGGAGGAATCTAAAAGTTTCGATTTTGGTTTAGATTTTGGAATTCTAAAAAATAGAATTTCTGGAACTTTTGAAATGTATCGAAAAGACAATACTGATTTATTGTTGAGAGTTCCTGTTCCAACATCTGCAGGATTCTCTAGTTATCTGACCAATATTGGAGCTGTTCAAAATCAAGGCTGGGAGTTTCAATTAAATACCGTAAATATTGTTACCAAAGATTTTCAATGGAAAACATCGGCCAATATTAGCCACAACGAAAATGAAGTGAAAGCACTTGGTCCAGATCAAACCAAAATTGAAATTAGCAACTCTTTTGATGGCGGGGTGCCATTTATTAAGCTAGAAGTTGGTAAACCAATGTACACCATCTTTGCTTTGCAACAAGATGGAGTAGTAACGCAAGCTGATATTGATAAAGGAGGTACAACCATTGGAGGTAAAGCTTTGGTTTTAGGAGATCCTCGTTATATCGATCAAAATGCTGATGGAAAAATAAACTCAGAGGATCGTGTTGATGTAGGTAACCCAACTCCAAAATATACTTGGGGGATTACAAATGATTTTAGGTACAAAAACTTAGATTTAAGTGTATTAGTTCAAGGTCAAAACGGAGGTACTGTATATGGCTTAACAGGTAGAGCTATTGATAGAACAGGTATGGGATCTGTAGAGAATTCTCTTGATGTAGATCCTGCAGTAAGAGGAAATTGGAGAACTACTTTTGGATATCAAGCCAATACGGATTGGTTGTATAAATCTGATTATCTAAGTGTTAGAAGCATAACTTTGGGTTATTCACTAAAAGAAATTTCAAAAGTTGTAAAAAGAATAGATAATATGAGATTGTATCTATCGGGAGAAAATTTATTCTACTACAACAAATACAAAGTAGGATTTAATCCTGAAGCTGTAAACACATCTGGAAGTTCTAACGGAGATTTTGCAGTTCCAGTAGATTATGGCGGGGCTCCATTGGCAAAATCAGTTGTTTTAGGAGTTAACATTAATTTTAATTAAATAAAATGAAAAAGTATATTTATTTGATAGCAAGTGCTGTATTGGTGTTTTCGCTATCATCCTGTGAAGACCAATTAGACCAACTTCCGTTGTCACAGGGCACTACGGATAGTTTTTATGCAACCCAAAACGATTTTATACAGGCTAGGAATGCTACTTATTCGATAGCTTTTCACGGAACAAGCGCTTATGGTTATGCTAATAGAGTTCTAAATTTGAGCGAAACCAGATCAGATAACTTGTATGCTACCACTACTGCATCTAGAGATTGGGAAGGTGTTAATGGGTTCTTTAGTTCGATTAGTACGACTTCATATGTAAAAGAGGCTTATTCGACAAATTATAATGCCATTTTCAAGGCAAATGAATTGATTCAAAAAATTAACGAAAAAGGAGATCAAATTTTTACAGATCCATTAGCAAAGGCTTCAATGCTTGCCGAAGCTCGTT
The DNA here is from genome assembly GCF_040045115.1 of Flavobacterium adhaerens. Classification (NCBI taxonomy): domain Bacteria; kingdom Pseudomonadati; phylum Bacteroidota; class Flavobacteriia; order Flavobacteriales; family Flavobacteriaceae; genus Flavobacterium; species Flavobacterium adhaerens. The sequence goes on from NZ_JBDLZX010000009.1 coordinate 134,768, forward strand.
TCCTGAGAGCATTTTGTTATTTTGATTTGATTCGCTGGTTTGGAAAAGTTCCTTTGATCGATAGAACCTTAACAGCACAAGAAGCTTCTAAAATTGGTAGAAGTCCAATTACAGATATTTACCAATTGATTATTTCTGACCTAGAATCAGCTATTCCAGATTTAGCACCTTCGTACGATGCTGCCAATTATGGACGCGTTTCTAAATTTGGGGCAAAAGCATTATTGGGACTAGTATATATAACCCGATCAAGCCCAACTTATGATATTGATGGGGCAATGCTCGGACTAAACGAATGGAACAAAGCCTACAAAGAACTTAATGATATTAAGGGCAGTGGTTTGTTTGTTTTTGGAACAGACTATGCTTCTATCTTTAAAACAGAAGGTCTTGCTAATAAAGAAAACGTATTGACTATTCCTTATACCCAATCTATTGCAACTTCGGTAGGAGGAAATTTTATGGTAGAGGTAGGTTATGAACCGTATTTTGCTTCTCTAGGGCTATCACAACAAGGATCGCTAGAGGCTAAACCAATTTCTGACGAATTTTTGGCTAAATTTGAGGAAACAGACAAGCGTAAAACTGATTGTATTGCAACCAGTTATACTGTAGCTTCTGGAACTTACAAAGGAAGTTATACGCAACCAGTATTCAAAAAATATATCGATGCAACTCGCTACGGAAACGGTCGCGAAGATTGGGGTGTCGATTTTATGGTTATCCGTTATACAGATGTTCTAATGCTAATGGCCGAGTGTACTCTTCACGGTGGAGGAGGTACTCAAGCTGATGTAGATGGAATTGTTAATCAGGTTCGTACAAGAGCTGGGATTACTGCAAATGCTTCAGGTATAACATTGGATCAATTGTTCGAAGAAAGAAGAAAAGAATTCTTTTCTGAAGGAACAAGATGGTTCGATTTAATTAGATCAGGAAAAGCAGTTGTTACTATGAATGCTTGGAGAGATATCGAAGATACTGCCAATAGAATTCAGCCTGTAACGAATAACTCATTGTTATATCCAATTCCGTTGCAAGAACTTTTGGCGGTTCCTGGTTTATATACTCAAAATCCAGGTTATGATTAATTTTTTTAGTCAATCATAATCTGAATAGATTTATAAATTAATTAAAAATCCCGATTGCGTTTAGACTGCAGTCGGGATTTTTGTTACCGTAAGGACTCAGGACTGTACAGGATGGAAACTATAAAAAGTTCTATTATTTTTAGAAACAATTATGCTTGTTGATTTTGATAAGCTAATTGTAGAAAGAATCTAAATGGTAAATTTTAAGAAAACAATCAATTTTTTATTGATACTTATTTTGAGTGTCGGAATCCTTAGCGGTCAAGAAAAAAAGGATCAGAAAAAGATAAGACCCAACTTTATTCTTATCATTGCCGATGATATGGGATGGAAGGATGTGGGGTACAACGGATCTGAAATCAAAACTCCGAATATCGATTTTTTGGCCAAAAATGGAGTACAACTCAATCGGTTTTATGTGAGCCCAACTTGTTCTCCAACACGAGCTGCTTTGCTAACAGGAAGGCCCGCAAGCCGTATGGGAATTCTGGCTCCAATAAGCGATAAAAGCCAACAAAAATTACCAGATTCTATAGCAACTCTCCCAAAATTGTTAAAACAAGTAGGGTATGAAACTGTACTCATTGGCAAATGGCATCTTGGATTGAAATTAGAGAACAGTCCAAGAGCCTATGGTTTTGATTACTCCTATGGTTTTCTTCACGGGCAGATAGATCAATACACACATCTTTACAAAAACGGTGATCGAAGCTGGTATCGCAACGGAGAATTCGTTGACGAAAAAGGACATACGACCGATTTAGTGACTCAGGAATCTATTCGATGGTTATCGAAAATTCGTAACAAAAAAGAAAATTTTTATTTGCAAATAGCCTATAGCGCACCGCATTTCCCTTTGCAAGAAGGCGAAAAATGGAAAACTCCATATAAGCATATCACGAATAGTTCTCGTCGAGATTATGCTGCATCGATGGCTCATCTGGATTACAGTATTGGTGTTTTGATCGAAACTTTAGAAAAACAAAAATTGGCCGAGAATACTCTTATCGTTTTTATGAGTGACAACGGTGCCATGCAAAATTGGGATGCCAAAAACGAATATGGAGGAAAATTTATGGGCAATGATGTTTTAGGAAACAATGCTCCTTTGCGAGATTGGAAAACTTCTAATTATGAAGGAGCTGTTAGAGTGCCTTGTGTATGGTATTGGAAAAACCATTTGGAGCATAATACCAATTTAGAGTATGTATCGGTTATAGATATTTTGCCAACAATTCTTGGTCTGGCCAGAAATGATACCTTAGCAACGGGAATAGAAGGTAAAAATGTTTGGAATGCAATCTCCGAAAAACAAGCAATCGAGAATAAACCTATTTATATCCGAGGGCATTTGCAAGCTTGTCTTATTCAAAAACCATGGAAGTTAATTTATACCAATCCATCCAAAAATAAGATGGCGACTTATGAATTGTTCAACATCGAAAACGACCCCGAAGAAAAGAACAATTTGATGTCCCAAAACCAAAATATTGCTGATAAAATGAAAAGCGAACTGGTCTGGCAAATGCAAAAAGATTTAGTGATTCAAAAAGAAAATAAATCAACAGAATAACAAGTTATGTTCTCAAAGTCATTATTCATATTATTTATTAGTTTCATTTTTTTTACAAATGTCTCTTTGGGTCAAAGTGCCAAAGAGGAGACTTTCCCGATTGTACAACCCAATGCAACTGCCACTATTTATGTCGATTCCAAAATCGATGATTTGATTCTTTGGGCTGTAAATGAACTCGTAACCGATATAAACGACATTACGGGCAAAAAGCTAAAAATTGTTCAGGCGAATAAAATTTTCCAAAGCGGAATATATATCGGACAAGCTTCGAGCACATTTTTTCAAACAAAAACCATTCAAAAAGAATTGTCAAATGAATGGGAAAAAATTTATATCAAAAAAGAAAATCAAAATATGATTGTGGCCGGAAGCGATGTAAGAGGAACGGTTTACGCTGTTTTTGAATTGGCCGAACGTTTAGGGATTTCTCCTTGGAAATGGTGGGCCGATGTGAATCCGATTCCTCAAAATAACTTGATTCTCCGTTTGCCTAAAAAGGGTATAATCGAAAAACCATCGGTTCAATACCGAGGGATTTTCCTGAATGATGAAGATTGGGGGTTGCAGCCTTGGGCAGCCAAAACTTTTGATCCCGAAACAGGAGATATTGGTCCCAAAACCTACGAGAAAATTTTTCAATTATTATTGCGACTAAAAGCCAATACCATTTGGCCAGCGATGCATCCGTGTACCAAAGGGTTTTTTACCCTTGCCGGGAATACCAAAATGGCCGAAAAATATCATATTGTAATTGGTTCTTCTCATGCCGAACCGATGCTTCGCAATAATGTTGATGAATGGAAGAAAGACGTTTATGGCGAATACAATTATTTTACAAATAGTACACAAGTCAACCAATATTGGCAAGATCGATTAGATGAAGTAAAATTGGCCAATAATGAAACCGTGATAACTCTCGGAATGAGAGGAATTCACGACAGTAAAATGGAAGGAGCTAAAGATTTGAAAGAATCTATCGAAATGGTGGACAAAATCATTACGCAGCAACGCAAAATGTTGTCTAGCACTTTTAAAAAATCGCTCAATGAAATTCCGCAAGCTTTTATTCCGTATAAAGAAGTATTGGAGTTGTATGATAATGGACTCAAAGTTCCTGAGGATGTAACCTTGGTTTGGCCTGATGATAATTACGGCTACATTCGTCGTTTGAGCAATGATGAAGAGCAAAAAAGAACAGGGGGAAGTGGCGTTTATTATCACATTAGTTATTGGGGGCGACCTCACGATTATCTTTGGTTGAATACTACTCAACCCGGTTTGATTTGGTACGAAATGACCAAAGCATACGAAAACGGTGCTAAAAAAATGTGGATTGCCAATGTTGGAGATATCAAACCTGGGGAGTATGGTATGGAATTCTTTTTGGATTTGGCTTGGAATGTAAATAGTATTCCTTATGATGGAATTCAGCAACATTTGCAACAATGGATGACTAGGGAATTTAGTCCAGAAGTAGCCAATGAATTGAGTGTAATAATGACCGAATATTATCGTCTGGCTTTTATTAGAAAACCTGAATATATGGGATGGAGCCAGACAGAACCTACTACCAAAGTAAATCTTTCGGATTTCTCAAAAACCGAAATGGAGCAAAGGATACAGGATTATGATAGTTTGATTCAAAAAGTAAATGCGTTGGCTCCTGCAATTCCAAGTGAGCGAAAAGATGCTTTTTTTCAGTTGGTTGCCTATCCTATAAAAGCTTCAGCCAATATGAATTTTAAATTTTTGTATTGGAATTTAGAAGCCTTGACTACCAATGAAATTCAAAAGGATAAATACCAAAAAAAGGCTTCTGAAGCGTATGCCAAAATAAAAGAGTTGACTGATTTTTACAACACAAAAATGAGCAACGGAAAATGGAATGAGATGATGTCGATGAAACCCAGAAAATTGCCCGTTTTTGATTCGGTTGCCAAAAATACTTTTGTCAAAGAAAATATAGACTTAGATAATTCAATTCTAATGAAGGCCAATCAATTTGTTACCAAAAAAGATAGTGAAAAATACAACTGGCAATCGATAAATGGTTTGGGTTATAGCACAAGTTCGCTGACGCTTTTTCCGTTACAACAACATTATTTCAAAAAAGAATTGCCTACGGTTTCTTATGAATTCGATCTTGCTGCTAGTGGAAATTACGAAATTCAAATTCATTTGCTGCCAACCCATGCCAACAATTTTGACCATCAAATTGATGTACAAATAGACAAGAATAAAACACAGACGTTTTCTATCAATACAAAAGACCGTGACAAAACCTGGAAAGAAAATGTATTGCGAAACAGTGCTATAGTAAAATTGCCTTTTTCAAATACAAATAAAGAAAAGCATACGATTACGATCGCTGTAAATCAAACAGGTATTGTATTAGATTATATCGAAGTAAAAAAAGTGAGATAGTTGATTTGTTTTAAAATTTTGAAATAGTTTATAAATGGAATGGTTTTTTGCAATTACCATTTAATGTTTTGATCTATAAATTTAATCAAGTCATCGGCCATCATTTGTTGTTCCTGTTTGGTTGGGTGATTTCCAGTGTTTTTAAAAGGGAAAACCAGAGTGTAAATGTTTTTATCATTTAGCCTTTCAACAGCTTGTTTGATATAGGATGGCCATTTAGAATCTGTTTTGGTGCCGTCCATATTCCCCAATGCACAAATAATACTCGCATTTGGATATTTATTTCTAATAGAACTCACAAAAGTTTGATAGGCCAAAATAATAAAATCATCAGTTGGTTTTGTTAAGCCAAATCTTGAAATAAATTGCTCATGTTTTGGTAAATTAACAAGCCAAGAATCATTCTGAAAAAGATTAATCACAACCACATTTGGCGTATAAATCGAAAAATCCCATTTGCTATTCGGATCCATAGGGTTTAATCGATCATAGATTTCAGGCATAATCTCAGGAAACCAACTAACCATAATCCCAATACCGCTACGAGCAATACATGAATATTGAGCGTCAAAGTGACGAGCGGTCAAAGCAGCGTAAGTGTAATAATTGTTAAAAGTTTCTGGTTTACCATTGTCTATTCCGTCTATTCCTAGATCAATACCGTGTCCTGCCGTGATTGAGTTACCATAAAATTCGATTTTTCTTTTGGAGGGCTTGCTTGGTTTTTTGAGCTTTGCTTTCCCATTTATTTGAAATCCATAAAAAATATTCTCCGAAGTGTTGTTTGAAAGTTTATAAAGCTGTAAAGTATGTTTTCCTGACGAAAGACCACTTGCTAAGGGGATATTTGTTTTTACATTATCGGTTTTAAATTTTAATGCGTGTTCGACATCATTATCGATAATGGCATAAAAGTACCCATCTTCATTTCTCGATTTCATGTTGGCAGTAATTCCTGTTCCTTCAAAATGAATAGTTGCCGAAGTACCCGGCCAGTAAAAACAGGCAGAATCCTGTGCAATCTTTACACGTCCCATATAGCTAATGCTTTTGTCATTGGGTTTAACGAGTAACTGGCTAAATCCATTTAGACTAACTGTAAAGAAAACAATTAAACACAATTTTTTGATAATCATCATTGGTAGTTTATTGGTTTGGAATCGATATTAAAAAAAATAGACTGTCCTAGTATTTTTTAGAACAGTCTAATTTAATTATTTTTTTGAGTAAGTATTAGTTGTTAGAACTTATATTTAGACTTGCTTTTTTCAACCCTTTACCTGTAACAGTAAGTTCTATTTTTCCAGCATCTTTTAAGGATTGTACAAGCACTACCAATTTTCCGCTAAATAGCTTCATAGTAGGCAAATGAAATTGCTCTAACGAAGTAGCATCACCGTTGCAAGCCGCTCTATACGTTCCTTTTCCTTTGACACTAAATTGCAACTGATTGGTAGCCGTTGGACAAGGAATTCCATTTTTATCTACTACCGAAACGGTTACATAAGAGATGTCTTTACCATCAGCTTGAATAGTTGTTCTATCGGCACTTAGAACAATTTTCTCAGGTTTTCCAGCGGTATGAATTTCTTCTTCGGCTACCGCTTTTCCATCTTTATCCAAAGCGACTACTTTTACAGTTCCTGGTTCGTATTTTACATCCATCCACATCAAACGATATCTGTTTTGTGGGGTTGCGTTATTCTTTTTTTGAATTCCCATACTTTTGCCGTTTACAAAAAGTTCGGCACTATCATAATTCGTATAGACAAAAACCGGAGTTACTTCGCCTTCACGACCTTCCCAATTCCAGTGTGGCAATATGTGTAAGGTTTCTTCTTTTTTGTTCCAACGGCTTTTGTACAAATAGAATCGGTCTTTTGGCAATCCAGCTAAGTCATTTATTCCAAAATAAGAACTGCGTGATGGCCACTTTTCGTCATAAGGAGTTGGTTCTCCTAAATAATCAAAACCTGTCCAAACAAATTCTCCTATAACCCAAGGTTTGTCATCTTGTAAAACAAAATCTTCATCGGGTACATTAGACCAGCTACATGCTTCTAAATCATAAGAAGAACATTGATAATCCGAATACTGTTTTTCTTTTTCTTGAACTACAGGGAATTTATAAATTCCTCTCGAACTTACTGTCGAAGCCGTTTCGGATCCTAAAATAAATCCTTGAGGGAATTTTTGATAAGCTTCTTCATATAAATGAACACGATAATTAAGCCCAGGAATATCTAATAATGATCCAAAACCAGAAGCTAAAGTTGCTTTTACTTGATCCATTCCTACTGTTACTGGTCGGGTTGGGTCTTCTCTATGGAAAATTTCCTGTAACCATTTGGCACGTTTTACACCTTCTTCTCCCCATTGGTCTGGAACTTCATTTCCTGAACTCCACATTACAATCGATGGATGGTTTCTAGTGGCATGCACTAGGTTTACAATATCTTTTTCGGCATAATCGTTAAAGAATCTGTGGTATCCATTTTCTACTTTTGGTTTCACCCATTCATCAAAGCTTTCTGCAAGAAACAGAAACCCCATTTCGTCACACAATTCTAATTGCTCAAGAGAAGGCATATTATGTGAACTTCTAATGGCATTACAACCCATGTCTTTTAAAATGGTCAATTGACGACGCAAAGCAGCTACATTTATTGCTGATCCCAAAGGTCCTAAATCATGGTGCAAACAAACACCTTTAAACTTTGTTACCTCTCCGTTTAAGCTAAATCCCTTGCTGGCTTCGTATTTTATTTCGCGAATACCAAATCGCGTGCTAATTTCATCTTTTAGTTCGTTACCTACATACCATTGTGAAACAGCTTTGTATAAATATGGAGTTTCTGGGCTCCATAATTTTGGATTATCCACTTTTAGGTTTTGGTCAAATTCATTGCCAAATCGAGTTACTGTTTTATCAGAGCTTAGTTTTTCTCCATTGGCATCAAAAATGGTTGTTACCAGGTATCCATTTTCTCCAGTAGCTTTTGTTTTGATGTTTACTTTGGCAACTTCTTTGCTTATAAAAGGAGTGGTTATCGATGTTCCCCATTGGTCAATACTTTCTTTATTCTTTATAATAAGACTAACTTTTCTGTATAAACCAGCACCTGGATACCATCTAGATGCAAATTCTTTGTTGGTTAATTGTACGGCCAAAGTATTTTCGCCTTTGGTGATAAAATCAGTAATGTCAAAATAAAAATAGCTATAACCATAAGCCCATTCGCCTACTTTTTTACCATTCAAATATACCTTTGGTTCACTCATGGCCCCTTCAAAAGGAGAATGATTTTTTTGTCTTTTTCTGCTGCCGAAATGGTAAATTTATTGCGGTACCAAGCTGTTCCTATATGCGGCAAAGAACCTGTTCTTCCTGTTTTTTCGGAAGCGACTTTTTCGTTGTTTTGAACGATGGCTACATTTTGTTTGTCGATTTCTTTATCAAAAGGGCCATAAATTGCCCAGTCGTGCGGAACGGTTACTTTCTCCCATTTCGAGTCATTAAAATTGATTTCGAATGCTGTTTTAGGATCCCCTTTTTGAAATCTCCAATCAGAATCCAATTCTCTTACAGTTCGGACTTGAGAAAAAGAAACCTGAGTTGTAACCAATAAAAGGAATAGTAAAGATCTAATTTGTATCATTGTAAAAATGCTGTTTTTGATTTTGTAATTGATTTAATTATGTTCGCAATTGGTTAAGTTGCCAAATGTATGGATAATTCAACCACGGTTCTAAATTACCCTACTGCTTTTTGATTCCAATTGGTTTTTTGCTGTTTAATCATGAAACATTCTTAAAAAAAATTCACGTAAACCCAAGAGATTTTCTCCTTAAAGAAAAAGAGAAAAACTACAGGGCTTACGTGAAAAACAGGTATTTTGTAATTGTTAAGAGCTAAAGGTCAAATTCAGGATTCATTCCTTCTTTTTTGGGATTTCAATATAATCCCTGAGGGCACATTTTTTTATTTTCTTGATACTTTCAGCAGCGACCCATGCATTAAAATCAGCACCTTCGGCACCTGTGTGCGTATGGTCTTTTGGAAAAAAAGTGGCTACTTTTTCTTTACCTACTTTTTCATATTCTTGTGCAATAATCACATTCAAATCAATAAAATCAGCAGCTTGATTCTCGGCAGCAATTTTAGACCATTTGTTGTAGCTTTCATCACGCAATTCAGGTTTTCCATTTGGCCATTCGTTGCGAACGGTTTGGCTCATCACTATCGGGATGGCTCCTTTTTCACGAGCTTCTTTGATGTATTTTTCGATATAGAATCCAAACGTGTGAACCGTTTCATTGATACTGTCAGCACGATTTACCAGTAATGTTTCTGTGCCGTTTCCTTTCAAGGAGCCTCTGTATTTTCCTTTGTCTATATCTCCAGCATCATTATGACCAAACTGAATGATGACAAAATTGCTAGGTTGTAATTGCTCTTTTACTTCTCTCCACAAACCTTCATACTCAAAGGTACGACTACTTCTTCCTCCTCTAGCTTTATTGATAACCTCTATTCGCATGGTATCAACATATTTCGGGAATGCAACTCCCCAGCCCACAGCATTAGGGTTATTGTTGTTATTGGCCATTGTTGAATCGCCAATTAGGAATACTTTTTTCTTTTTTGGAAGGGTGATTTTTGGATTGGTCAACACATATTTTTTTAGAGTGTTTGAACTTTTTTTAAGTCCATCGGCTATAGAAGTTGCGGATAAAACAGCTCCTTTTGCCGAAGTATGCGTGTGATCTCTTTCATAAAAATAAGTTCCCATCACTTTTTCCTGACCAATTTTGTCTAATGCATCAGACATGATGGCATTCAAATCAATGAAAGTTACTTTTTCTTGTTGAGCAATTTGTTTTGCCCATAATCCATACGATTCGTTGTTGCGAATTATTTTGCCATCTTTCCAATCGTTTCTTGGAATAGGAGAACAAATAATCGGAATAGCTCCTTTGGATTTGGCATCTTTTACCAATTTACGAATGTACCAACCATAACTGTGTACGATTTCGTGTTGTTTGGTAATTAAATTGTCTATTTCTTCGGTTTCTTCTCCAATGCCTTTAAAAGTGCCTCTGGCTCTAATGGTATCGTTTATTGGGCCATTATCATTGTGTCCAAATTGAATCAGGACATAATCCCCTTTTTTTAATTGATTGAAAACAGGTTCCCATAATCCTTTGGTTTGAAAACTACGGCTACTAGTACCCCCCATAGCATGATTTTGAACCGAAACTTTGGTAGTGTCCAAAAATTGCCCGATAAAATCACCCCAGCCCCAAAGCCCACCATCGCCATTACCTTTACCGTTTTTTACAGTAGAATCACCAACGGTAAAAACGGTAGGTTTGGTTTGTGTCTTTTTTGTAAGATTTAAAAAAAGTACACTAATACACAGCAGAACTATTATTTTGAAAAATTTCATATTCATTGTTTTTTTATCACAGATTAAAATGATTAGAAGGATTTAATCTGTGACTAATTATTATTTTTGTTTTCACGCAGATTTTGCTGACTTCGCAGATTTTTTATTGCAGATTAAAGAAATCTATGCATTTAATCTGTGTAAATCATTCTAATCTGTGACTAATTATTATTTTTGTTTTCACGCAGATTTTGCTGACTTCGCAGATTTTTTATTGCAGATTAAAGA
>NZ_JBDLZX010000009.1:145636-203850 GCF_040045115.1 Flavobacterium adhaerens
AATCTATGCATTTAATCTGTGTAAATCATTCTAATCTGTGGCTAATTATTTTTTTTATTTTCACGCAGATTTTGCACACTTAAAATTTTAGATAATCAACAAAAATCAGCTTAGATCTGCCAAATCTGCGTGCTATTTAATTTCTAAAATCAAACCACAAGTTCATGGTTATACCGTCATCGCCACTTTTGATTCGGATATTGGTTGGTTGACTAGAAGGTCCTTGTTGTTCTAGCGGTTTGAAAGAGCGCATTCCTGGAATTTCATACATAAAAGATAGATCGCCTTCTGGGAATTTTGGTTGTGGATAGCTGCCTGGTAACGCATGTTTGGGTTCGTCTGGTGTGAAAACTCTAAAGGTCACATTTTCGGAAGCACTGAAAACTTTGAACGAATTGTTACCAGCTTCTAAATTGGCTCCAAATAAATTGGCGTGGTAGCCTTTGAATTCGGGATAAATCAAATTATCAAAACTTTCGCCTGTAATCGTATTGTTGTAGTCTTTGTGCCAAATGCCGTACGTAGCACCTTTCATACGGTTTTTCCAAACGTGATAAGGGCCTTTTCCAAACCATTTCATACCTGTTACACCTTGTTCTGGATAGCTAAAAGTGATTCCGAATTTGTCAATGGCATCATCAAATGCAGCTCCGTCAAATCCGCCGTTATTGGTAGCGTTGGTTAAGGCACGCAGTTCCATTAGTACACGACCATCAGCTTCCATCGTCCACTTTACTGAGTGCATCGCTCCGTTGTAGAAAACGGTACAAACGACTTTATCTCCAACTTGTTCGGTTTTGATTTCTTTAAAAGTAGCTTTCATACCAATTGGTCTTGGACCTTGCGAAAGCGGAATGGTATTTTTATCGTTTTTAACCGAAATGATTTCACCGTTTAAAGCATCCAAAACCAATTCCACTTTATTAGCCGAAAGTGTGATTTGGTTGCCTTCTTTTTTTATCGTTGCTTTTGCATTGGTTTTTTCTGTCAATACAAATTTCTCTGCAAAATAATCCGCTTTATGTATAGGCCACGACCAAGTATATATTTCGCGTCCGTGTTGGTCTTTGGCAGAAATTTCAAGGAAATCGCCATTGAAGAAATTTGAATTAACTGGAATGCTAATTTTTCTAGTTTCTCCTGGTTCGATACTCGGAATTTCGATTTTTCCTGAGGCAATACTTTTGGCTTCGTTATTTCCGTAAAATAAATTTTTATCCGCTTGCATCACTCGATATTCTATTTGACAGGTATTCAAATTGCTAAACAAATAATCGTTGGTGATTAAAATTTTGCCATCGAATTTTTCAGATATTTGAAAAGGAGCAAACTGGATTGGAGCCCAAATTTCTTTAATCGCATAAAAACTACCTTCGCGTTCACGATGAGGTCCTAGAATTCCGTCGGCAGCCAAAGAACCTTTGGAGTCAAATTTTTCGGCTCCTGTCCAATCCGAACGAAAAACCGCTTCATCTACCATTGCCCAAATGAAACCACCAGCAAACAATGGACTTTCTTTGTAACGTTTCCAAAAATCTTCTAAGGCAGCTCCACCACCATTGTCGTAAGTAGCGTGCATAAATTCGGTTGGGAAAAACACATTTTCACCTTGATTAAAACGATGCACACCCGTTAAATAAGTTGGGTAATGATGCGCATCCCAGCCATTAAAATCAGCCCACGGATGAATTACGATTCGTTTTTGCGGATCGTATTGCTCAAAAACTTTATCGACATCGTAGTTCCATCCGCCTTCATTTCCGTTGTCCCAAATGATTACCGATGCATGATTGACATCACGTTCAACTGTTTCTTTGACTAATTTGGTTCCCGTTTTGGTATCGTAAGCATTTTGCCAGCCCGCCAATTCGTTTAAAACAAAAATTCCCAACGAATCACAAGCTTCTAAGAAATGAGAATCTGGAGGATAATGACCACGAACCGCATTCATATTCATGTCTTTCAATAAATTCACATCCATCACGCTAATGCGTTTGCTGGTACTGCGTCCGCCTTCTGGCCAAAACGTATGACGGTTAACCCCTTTCATTTGTATTTTGGTTCCGTTAACGTAAATTCCGTCCTTCTTTTTAAATTCTAATGTTCTAAAACCAATGCGTTTTTCGTATTCGTGAATGGTTTTACCATTTTCTTTTAAGGAAAGTTTTAAAGTGTATAAATTCGGATTTTCGGGATTCCAAGGCAGAACTCCGTCCCATTTGGTTTTTATAATTTCCTGAGTACTTCCTTTTTTAATGTTGAAAGAATTTGTTGCAAAAGATTTTCCGTCTTTTACCCCAACAATCGTAGCTTGAACTTCAACATTTTTCGAGATATTTTCTAAATCTAATGTTGCTGCCAAAGAGCCATCCATTTTGGCATCTACAGCAATATGCTCGATGTGTGCTTTGGGAGCAACTTCTAACCAAACCGGACGATAAATTCCGCCAAACAACCACCAATCGGCTTTGCGCTCGGCAGCATTTACAGAATTATTGGCAGAATGTTTCCAAACGTGAACTTCGAGCGTGTTTTTGGTTCCATATTTTAATAACGAAGTGATGTTGTATTTGAACTCATAAAAACCGCCTTGATGGATTTCGCCCGCCAATTTTCCGTTGACTTTTACTTCGGTATCGGTCATGGCGCCACCAAAAACAATGGTAATGTCTTTGTCTTTGTAATCAGCAGGAACATCAAATTCATATTTGTACAAACCTTCTTCCTTGCTCGGTTCTTTTTGGTTGAGTTCTTTGTACCAACGGCCATAGGTGTATTCGCCAAAACCTTCTAATTCCCATTGCGAAGGCACATTTATTTTAGACCAAGTCTTACTTTTATTGCCATCGGTACAATAAAAATCCCATTGTACAGGATGTTCAAAATCTTTTCCAGAAAGCAGAATTTTTTCAGTTTGTTGAGCTGAGGAATTGTGGGTAGAAATGGTAGCTAAAGCAATAGCAATAAGAGATTTTATGGAGTTATGCATATTTATGTTTTAATGGTATTCAGAAATAATTAATTGCCATCAGGCTTAGTAGTTTCAAAACGGGTGCTCATTGGCAAAGTCCAATTCGAAATATAATTTGGATGTTTTGGATCGTAATTTGGAGCTTGTTTTAGAATATCTTTTTTCAAAGGTAAATTCAATTCTCGAATTCCTTGAAGTACAGCCAAAGCAATTTCATTGGCACCAAAAGTATTAAAATGAGTATTGTCTTCCAAGGCTTTGGTTTGCCCCGGGAAAGTGTTGGCTGGATATTGTACAAAAGCTTTTCTGGATTCGTCATCTCCCCAAGCTTCGTACATAAAAGTTGTTTTTTGGGTAATATCAATAAGAGGCACATTCATTTTTTTAGCAACTGTTCGCATGGCTTCAGGAAAATCGCCATGGGTTTCTAACAAAGAACCATCTGTATTGAAAAAACGACGCTGAGTTGGTGTTACCAAAACCGGAAAAGCACCTTTGTCTCTGGCTAGTTGCACAAATTCTGCTAATAAATCCGAATACGATTTCCAAGCGGTGTTTTCTGGGCCTTTTATTTTTTCGTCATTATGCCCAAATTCGATAAATAAATAATCTCCAGGTTTAATTTGTGAACTTATTTTTTGTAAACGATTACTACTTTTAAAGGAGCTCAAGGTCAAACCAGAACAAGCATAATTGCTAATGACAACATTGGTCCCAAAAAACTGAGGGATCATTTGTCCCCAAGAGGCCCAAGGTTCAACATCTTGATCGGTTACGGTGGAGTCGCCCGCTAAGAAAACCGTAGTAATTTTATCTAGCGCAATAATTTCAATGTTTTGAATGGTTGTCGTTCCCGAAAATTCTAGTGTGAGTTTATTGTCCCAATTTAAATCTCCTTTTTCTCGGTCTTTTAGTTTAATAGAATTTGAGGAATCTATAACACTATTTCGAATATTTACGTTGAATTCTGCTACTGATGATTTTCCTTTTTTTGTCAAAAATTGATTTACCATTACTCTGCGGGATTCTGCTTTTATAGTCGTGTTGCACTCTTTTGATGCACCGCCAATAGCAATTTTTATTTTATAATTTCCTTCGGGAATTTTTACCGAAAAATAAGTGCTTTTATCAATACTAAGTCCCAATTTATTGAAGGTTGCATTTGAATTTGTTTGGTAATCAAAACCATAGCCTGTTTTTTCATCGTAAGTTATGGGTGTAAAAACATTTGTGAATTTGGCGTTTTTTTGGGAAGATTCAAAATTGAAAATTTTTGATTTGATCGCAAGAGCTGTAGGTATCGATGTGCTTTTTTTTCCGATTTCGATTGCATCTTTTCCCATTGCTATTATCATATTTGATGAGCAAACGAGACATAATGATGCGATAAAAATTCTAAAAGAACTCATTTGTTTATGGGTTTAATTAATATAAAATCAAAACTAGGGGTTCGTTTTCAAAATTGCATCCTGTACTATGAGGTTGTTGAAAGGTACAAAAAAATGATTTTTGGAATAGACGGGTAGGTACAGGATGGAATATTGTTTTAAAAACTGCAATATTGTGTTGTTAATGTTTGTAATAAAGGCATTGTTTTAATTTTTATAGTGAGCAATTCAAATTGTAAGATGCAAAAAAAGAGTATCATTTTATAATGATTTTTATGAAAATTAAGTTCATTTTATTTTTCATTTTGTTTTCGATAGCAATGTTGGGACAAAATAATTCAGCCTCACGTAGAATTCATTACGTGCCCGATGCTGATGGTTTTTTGTTGCAAAATGGCACCCGAAAATTCAATCGTGCTTTGTACGGTTCCAATACTGGTTTTAGAGTCGAAACGGGCGATTTGCCTGAGTTTGCCATGTACATGCCGGGAATGGGAGGAAATCTAAAGTTAGGTTTTGGCGATGAAAACCAAAGCAAATGGTTTACCGAATTCCAACAAATTACGACACGTTACGCCAACGGAAAAATGTATTATGCTATAAAAGATGTTTCTTTTGCAAAAACGGAAATCCTATTAGAAGTTGTGGCTTTGACTGATAAAGAAGGTTTTGTAGTAAAAGCCAAAGTTCAAAATGCCAATCCGAAACAATTTTTATTTTGGGCATTTGGAGGAGCAACTGGAAAAAAGTTTAGTCGTGATGGCGATATTGGTGCCGACCCAGAATCGGTTTTTTACCTGCAACCCGATTATTGCAAAGGAAATGTTTTTGACCTAAATAAGAATGATTTTGTACTACAGTACGGCTCCGAATCGAACAAGAAAAAAATAGGAAACGATAAGCAAGTGCAAGGGTTTTTTCCAACTTCGGAAGTGAAAATCGCCAATGCCAATAAACAAAGATCACCGTCTGATTTGTTTTCTGCTGACAAAAGTGAGCTGAATGTGATTTGCGGAAAAATCAATTTACAAAAAGAGACTACTTTTTATTGGTTCTTTACTCCAGAAAGCAATGCTAAAGCTATTTCTCAAAAAGAAATGGCTACTTTATTTGAAAGAGCCTCTGCTTCGATGTTAGCTTTAGCCAATCGAGTAAAAGTCAAAACGCCCGATCCGTACATCAATACTTTGGGTTCGGCTTTGGCTATTGCGGCGGATGGAATTTGGGAAAGTCCAGCCTATTTACACGGAGCCATTGCTTGGCGAATGCATCTCAATGCTTGGCGTGGCGCTTATGTAGCCGATCCTTTGGGTTGGCACGACAGAGCGAAAACGCATTTTACAGGCTACAGCAATTCTCAAGTTACCGAACCTAAATCTGGACCAATTGTTTTTGATGAAGAGCGCAATTTGGCTCGTCAAAAAGAGGAAATCGGAACTTCAATGTTTAGTAGCGGTTACATCAGCCGCAAACCCAACAATAATACGGTTGCGCATCATTATGATATGAATTTGGTGTTTTTTGACCAGATGTTGCGTCATTTTAAATGGACAGGAGATACCGATTTTATGAAAGAAATGTGGCCGGTTTTACAGCGTCATCTCGATTGGGAAAACCGCAATTTTGATCCAGATAACGACGGACTTTATGATGCGTATGCATCTATTTGGGCGAGCGATGCTTTGCAATACAGTGGAGGGGGTGTGATTCACTCTTCGGCTTATAATTATTATGCTAATCTGATGATGATGCAAGTGGCAAAGGCTTTAAATCTTAACGAAAAACCATATCAAGAAAAGGCCAATCAAATTGCAAAAGCGGTTCAAGACAAACTTTGGATTCCCGAAAAAGGAATTTTTGCCGAATACAAAGATGCTTTGGGCAATCAATTATTGCACGATGTTCCAGGCGTTTGGAGTATTTACCACACGATTGATTCAGAGTTGGGAAATCCTTTTCAACAATACCAAATGTTGCGTTATGTTGATACGCAAATTCCGCACATTCCAATTGCTGTAGAAGGCTTAGATAAAAAGGATTTATTTGTCATCAGCACGACCAATTGGCAACCTTATACGTGGTCTGTAAACAATGTGGCGTTGGCAGAACAGTTGCATACTTCGTTGGCGTACTGGCAAGGTGGAAATGTAGAGAAAGCTTTTAAAATGTGGGAAAGTGCCTTGGTAGAAAGTATGTATCTGAGTCCATCGCCTGGTGGTTTTGAACAGTTAATGATTCAGGATGCCGTGCGTGGCGAATTGTACCGTGATTTTGCCGATCCAATAGGGATGGCGGCTCGAACTTTGGTCGAAGGTTTGTTCGGAATTCAGCCTGATGTTTTGGCGAAACAATTGACTATTAAACCCGGATTTCCCGAAAAATGGAACTCGGCTTCACTGGAAATTCCAGATATGTCTTTTGATTTTAAAAGAGAAAAAAAAACCGATTCGTATGAAATTACCAGTCATTTGTCAACAAAAATGGCTTTGAAATTTATTGTAAAAGGAATTGCTGAAAGAATAAATAGTATTACTATTAATGGAAATAAAGCGAATTATACGATTACCAAAAACGGAATCGAAAAGCCCGAAATTATTATTGAATCGCCTTTTGCCGAAAAATATTCCATTGTAATTAATTGGGAAGAAAAAGCTTTGGAACAACCTAAAATAAAAGAAAATTACAATCCAAAAGATGCTTTTGTATTCGAAACTAAAATGGCAAAAATCATTGATATCAATGACCCACAAAAAGTTTTGAGTGCAGTTTCAAAAACCGAAAATAAAATCACCGCAACCATAAACGGCATCGGTCATAAAACACTTTTTGTGCAGTTGCAACAAGGCGAAATGATGTGGTGGCAACCAGTTGTCATTAACTGTAAACCAAGATTGGAAATTGTTTCAACCGAATTAAAATCAAATGAAGTAAGGCTCTCCGTTCAAAATAATTCGGATAACAATGTTTCGGCAAAATTGATTGTAAATTCTTTTGGAAAAGAAATCAACATACAAGGAAATAGTAAAGAAATTGTTGCTATTCCTTTGAAAAATACCGTTGCAGGCACCAATAAATTGCAATTAAAAACTAAAGATTTGGGCGATTTGAATTTGTCATTTACCAATTGGGATATTCCAAATCAAGCGAAAGGAAAATTCGAAAAAGTAGATTTGAATTTTTTTTTCAATGCCAAAGTGACGGATATTTTTACCCAAAAATACTTGTCTCCTCGTCCGCAAACCGTGACTTTGCAATTGCCCACACAAGGAATTGGAAACTGGTGTTATCCATTTATTCAGCCAACAATTGATGATTCGGGTTTAAGAGCAAAATCGAAGGATAACGAATTTAAAGTAGATGATAAATTGGTTTTCCAAACCCCATCTGAAGCTTCTCAAAAGAATATCGTTTTTACCTCGCGATGGGATAATTTTCCAAACATAGTAAATATTCCGTTGCAAGGCAAAGCGTCACATTTGTATTTGATGATGGCGGGTTCGACCAATCCGATGCAAAGCCGAATGGTAAATGGTAAAGTGATTGTTACTTACACCGATGGTTCGCAAGATGTATTAGAACTCAAAAACCCTGAAAATTGGTGGCCTATCGAGCAAGATTATTTTGTAGATGGTTTGGCTTTTTCAACAAATGTGCCAAAACCACCAAGAGTGTATTTCAAATCGGGAGAGGTTTCCAGAACTTTTTCGGATTATAAAACGATAAAAGGATTTTCGAATAATGGAATTGAGGGCGGAGCTGGAACGATTTTGGATTTGCCATTGAATCCGTCCAAAAAATTAAAAAGCCTTTCGATACAAACCATTACCAATGATGTGGTGATTGGGTTGATGAGTGCGACGTTGGTTAGATAAAGGTTATTTGATTGAAATAAAAAAATATAGCACGCAGATTTTACAGATTTTGGCAGATTTGTAAATTCAAAAAACCTGCTGAATCTGCGTACAATTTTAATAACAATTAGTACAAGGTTAATTAAAAAACATACAACGGATCAAGAGTCCAATTTTAAAATTAAAAACATGAAAAAATATTTAATCTTTTCCATTTTGTTGTTGTCTTCAGGGATATTTGCTCAACAAAAAATCGATCGCAAAGCTGTAGTTACAAGACACGATGTAAAGATAAATGCAATCGATACTTTGGCTTCGTTAAGCGTTGGAAACGGAAAATTTGCCTATACCGTTGACGTTACTGGTTTGCAATCTTTTCCTGAAAAGTATCAAAACGGTGTGCCATTAGGAACCCAAGCCGAGTGGGGTTGGGACAGTTATAAAAATGTAAATGGCTATAAATTTTCGGAGACTCTGAAAGAGGTAGATCAGTACGGAAGAAAGATTTCGTATTCTGCACAGATTAAAGAACCAGCCCGTAAAAAAGAGGCGGTGGAATGGTTTCGTCAAAATGCACATTTATTGCAATTGGGGAATATTGGATTGGAAATTACCAAGAAAGACGGGACTTTGGCAAAGCCAGAAGACATCAAAGCGATTAATCAAAAACTGAATTTGTGGACAGGAAAAATAGAAAGTT
Organism: Flavobacterium adhaerens; assembly: GCF_040045115.1. Classification (NCBI taxonomy): domain Bacteria; kingdom Pseudomonadati; phylum Bacteroidota; class Flavobacteriia; order Flavobacteriales; family Flavobacteriaceae; genus Flavobacterium; species Flavobacterium adhaerens. The sequence continues at coordinate 154,547 of NZ_JBDLZX010000009.1, forward strand.
CTTTTGAGGTCGAAGGAACCACTGTAAAAGTAATCACGACTTGTCATCAAGAAAAAGATGCTTTAGGTTTCCAAATCGAATCGGATTTGATGAAGCAGGGGCATTTGAAAGTTCGTGTTCGTATTCCGTATCCAACAGGACTTTGGGGAGATATGGGAACAAAATGGGAAGAAAAACAAGATGTAGCGATCTCAACAGTTGCTATTGAGGGAACTGAAATGGGGAAAAAATGGGGAGGAAAATTAGACTATCAAAGCAATCTGAAAATCAAGAATACTTCGGAAGCAACGATTACACATGTAATGGACAGTATTTCGTATGATATAAATTTGAAATGGAAAGGAAATGCTGTTGTAAAAGAAAAGACAAAACATTATTTCTTAGTAGAACCAACTAATAGCAATCAATTGGAATTGACTTGCGCATTCATTCATACCAATAAAAATAAAGGCACCGTTCCGTCATTTGCGGAGATTGAAAAAAGTTCGGTTACAGGATATGATAAATTCTGGAAAAGCGGTGCAGCGGTAGATTTTGCTGGAAGTACCGATAAAAGAGCGCACGAATTGGAGCGCCGAGTGGTGCTTTCGCAATATCTAACTAAAATTCAATGTGCAGGTTCTGTGCCTCCGCAGGAAACGGGTTTGACGTACAACAGTTGGTTCGGAAAACCGCATTTGGAAATGCATTGGTGGCACGGGGTTCATTTTCCGCTTTGGGGAAGATCTCAGTATTTAGAAAATACTTTGGGCTGGTATGAAAATGCTTTTGATAAAGCCAAAAAAATAGCAAAAAGACAAGGTTTTGAAGGAGCTCGTTGGCAAAAAATGACCGATCCAGAGGGTAACGAAAGTCCGTCATCGGTAGGAGCTTTTTTGATTTGGCAACAACCTCATTTTATTACTTATGCGGAGTTGTTATACGATTCGTCAAAATCAGAATCGACTTTAAAAAAATACAGCGAACGCGTTTTTGCTACCGCCGATTTTATGGCTTCGTTTGCTTTTTATGATAAAGAAAAGAAACGCTATATGTTGGGTCCCGGCGTGATTCCGGCGCAGGAGCGTTTTGTGGCGATGCAAACGTTCAATCCCACGTATGAATTGGCTTATTGGAATTGGGCTTTAAAAACCGCCATCGAATGGAAAAAGAGAATGAAGCAAGCGGTTCCTCAAAAATGGGAAGCGGTTCTGAAAGATTTATCGCCTTTGCCAATTCAAAACAATGTCTATTTGGCAACCGAAAGTGCTACGGATTCATACACTAATCCTGAATTTAAAACGGATCATCCTTCTGTTTTAGGAACTTTCGGAATGTTGCCTGAAACTTCATTATTGGATAAAAAAATAATGAGAAACACCTTCGATTTGGTTTGGGATACTTGGTCTTGGCAAAAAACCTGGGGATGGGATTTCCAGATGACCGCTATGTCGGCAGCTCGTTTGGGTTTACCCAACAAAGCCATTGATGCCTTATTTATGGATGTAACGACCAATACCTATTTGAAAAACGGACACAATTACCAATCGGGAAGACTAACACTTTATCTTCCAGGAAATGGAGGAGTCCTTACAACTGTTGCGATGATGTGTGCCGGTTGGGAAGGCTCAGTGGGCGAAAATCCAGGTTTCCCAAAAGATGGAACGTGGAAAGTAAAAAGCGAAGGCTTTATGAAGATGTTTTGATTAGTTTGTTGTTAGTTGATGATTAAAAGTTCATCTGCGCAAATCTGCGTGCTTTAAAAAAAATAAAAAAAATAAAATATGTCAAAATTGCTAAAAAGTATAATATTATTTCTGATTGGTTTTTCAGTTTTCGGTCAAAGACAAATGGAAAACCTCGACCGTGGACTCGTAGCAATCCAACAAAAGGATGGTTTTTATATCAGTTGGCGAGTTTTAGGTACCGATTCGGATAATCTAGCTTTTAATTTATACCGAAAAAGCAACGAAGCGAAACCAGTAAAACTGAACGATAAACCAATTTCAGGGGCTACTTTTTTTATCGATAAAACCGCAAAAAGTTCTGAAAACAACGAATGGTTTGTCAAAACGATTGAAAAGGGAAAAGAGCAAGAAGCAAAAGGAAGTTTTAGAATTTCAGCCAATTCAGAAGCTAAAAATTACGTTTCATTACCCTTAAAAAAGATTGATGGTTATACAGCGAATGATGTTTCGGTTGGAGATCTTGATGGAGATGGTCGTTACGAACTTATCGTTCACATGACGGGAAAAGGGCATGATAATTCGCATAAAGGCCTTACCGATCCGCCTATTTTTCATGCTTATACTTTGGAAGGGAAATTGTTGTGGGAAATCAATCTTGGGAAAAACATTCGAGAAGGAGCACATTACACCCAATTTATGGTGTATGATTTAGATGGTGATGGTTATGCTGAAATGGTTTGCAAAACAGCTGATGGAACAGTGGATGGCGTTGGCAATGTAATAGGCGATGCTACTAAAGATTGGCGCGATACGGATGAAAAATTGGGGACTTATGGGAAAATTTTGAAAGGTCCAGAATACCTAACCGTTTTTGATGGGCGTACCGGGAAAGCAGTTGCAACGGTTGATTATATTCCAGAAAGGGGAGATTTACGTGGCTGGGGTGGTTTTGGCGGAAACGGTCATAGTGATAATACCGGAAATCGTGCAGACCGTTTTACCGCTTGTGTGGCATATTTAGACGGAGTGCATCCGAGTGTAGTCATGTGCCGTGGGTATTATGGCAGAACGGTTTTGGCAGCTTTCGACTTTAAAAATAATAAATTGACTTCTCGTTGGGTTTTTGACAGTAAAGACGGAAAAAATCGGTATTCGGGTCAGGGTAATCATGGACTTTCGGTTGCCGATGTAGATCATGACGGAAAAGATGAAATAGTTTTTGGTGCAATGTTGGTCGATGATAACGGGAAGGGATTATTTACAACAGGATTACGACACGGTGATGCTTTGCACGTGAGTGATTTGGATTTGGATAATCCGGGATTAGAAGTTTTTGGCGTGCATGAATTGGAAGGTGGTTCCGAAGGTTTGGGAGCTGCTTTGTATGATGCTAAAACCGGTAAAATTCTTTTTTCGGGTTCTAAAAATGAAGACGTAGGTCGAGGTGTGGCCGATAATATTGTAGCCGATAAAAAAGGAGCGCAATTGTGGTGGTCGGGTTCAAATGGTGTTTTTGATACCAAAGGGAATAGAGTCGGGGATTCGCCTAGTGCAGCCAATTTTGTGATTTATTGGGATGGCGATGTGAGTCGCGAACTATTAAATTCGAATTACATCGAAAAATACGGACTGGGTCGTTTGTTGACTGCAGAAGGTGCTTCATCGAATAACGGAACCAAATCGACACCAGCTTTATCAGCAGATATTTGGGGCGATTGGCGCGAAGAATTGATTTTGAAAAGTAATGATAATTCGGAATTACGAATTTACACCACCACTATTCCAACCAATGTTAGACAATATACGTTGATGCACGACTCGCAATACCGATTGAGTATTGCCTGGCAAAATGTAGGCTATAATCAACCGCCACATACTAGTTTTTACATGGGCTACGGAATGGAGAAAGCACCAAAGCCTGATATCAATTTGGTAAAAACGCGATGAATTAAATTATTTATACGCAACCATTTTAAAACATTTTCATCTAGTAGGTAAACCATTAGTTATGAAAAAGTTCCTGAGCTTTATAATTTTTATCATTACAATTAGTTGTTCAAATGATGAAGAAAACACTACGTCGGTAAAAATTAGAATATCAAATGTTAGTCCATTTAATTTTCAGGATATTATTGTAAATACGGGTAGTTCTAACGGAAATGTAAATTTTGGCAACTTAGAAGCTGGAGAGAAAACAGTCTATAAAGAATTTGATTCGGCTTATGCTTATGCTTTTATTGAATTGGAAATTGAGGGAAAGATCTATACGTTACAGCCTATAGATTATGTTGGCGAAACTCCTCTTGAGGATGGAAATTACACTTATCAAATCAAGGCATCGGATTCCGAAAATCAATATCAAAAGTTGAGTTTGACATTGATAAGAGAGTAAAAAAAATTTTTATATAAGAGGAACGAGGAAATTTTACTTTTATAAAATTTCCTCGTTTTTTTATTAAATGCTACAAATCAGCATTTGTTTTCGTCCAAATAGAACCATTTTTTGTGGTTGTTTTTTTGAGTTTGCCTATAGCGGTAAGATTATTCAAGAGTATTTCTGCTTGATTTTTTGGAGTGTCGGTCAATACCGAAAATTCTTTGACGGTTAGCGAATGGTATTTGGCAAAGACTGATTTTGCACTTTTATCATAATTGTATTTTTGAATTGAGGGTTCAAGTTTACGAATGACTTCTTCATAAGCAGCATAAGGCTTAAAGCCATAAACGGTTTCTGAGACTCCATTCGTATTAACAAAAATCATCGTAGGGAACCCTCTAACACCCAATTCTCGAGCCAATTTTAAATCTGCATAAAATAGATTTTTGGCTTGATCTTCAAAATCAGTCTTGAGTTGATCAGTGTTGAGACCCGCATTTTCAGCGGCTAATTTGATGTACTCCCATTTGGTTATGTTTTTTTTCTGCAAGAAAACCATTTCCCGAATTAAACGAAGAAATACAATAGCTTTTTCCTTGTCTTGCATTTGTGCAGCTTTAAAAGCAATCGAAGGCGGATAAGAAGAATTTAAAGGATCCTCTAACCAGACATCACCATCAATTGGCATATCATAATACAAACTAACCTCGTCCCAATGATGAGCAACATCCGATGGTTTGCTGATGCCACCGCTGTTGTATGACCAATCAGGTAATAAACCTCCCATTCTATAATCAATCTCTAAATTGTTTCCGTATTCTAGCTTTAGTTTTCGTAGTTGAGGCTCTATACCCCAGCAAGAGGAACAAATAGGATCTGTAAAATAAATTACTTTGATCGGATTCTCAATTGCTTTGATTTCCTTAGTATTTAGATCTGTTGCAAGATTGCTAGGCATTTCGCAAACTCCAGATTCTGGATTGCATAGCAAAGGATTGTTTGAGTCTTTCATAGTTGTAGTGTGTTGAGATTGGCAATTTGCCATACTTAAATAGAGTAATAATTGAATTTTGAAATAGTTAAAGCTCATTCGTTTTTAGAGTATTTAGGCTATTTGTTTATTTTTGTGTAAAGGTCTAAACAATAAAAGTGCAATGCAATAAGTCAAATTTTTATGACTACAAAAAACAATATGGAAGAAAACGAAACATGCCCAGCTCAAGCTCTAATAAAATTATTGTCTGGTAAATGGAAACCTGAAATTTTTAGATTAGCTGTAGATAGTCCGTTACGGTTTAGTAGTTTGCTTCGTCAGATAGAAGGTTCGAATAAGCAAACCATTGCTGTTGCTTTACGTGAATTAGAAGAAGTTGGATTGTTAGAAAAGAATATCATCACCGAAAAACCTTTGCATATCGAATATTATCTTACTAATAAAGGAAAAGAGTTAATTCCGATTTTTAAACAGTTAGAAAGCCTAGGGTAGTTTTTTTTAGAATATGTGGTAGGTACTGGTTGGCTTTGTTGAATCTTGTCATTACATTTGTTAGTGGACCCAAAAGATTCCAAATAGCATGAAATTTTTCTTTAGAAATTTATTTAAAATTGTATTCGTTATCGTTTTCTTTATTTCCTATGCGATAAATGCTCAACTACAAACGCAGGAGAGTGAGGTAGGTTTGGGATGGAGTAACAACTCGGTCAATACTGTGATTTTTAGGAATAGTGCTCTTACTACTTTCAAAAACATACAATTCACAGCTTATTATAATCCAGATGGGAAAATGGTTTTGGCAAAGCGAAAATTGAACTCCAATAAATGGGAAATTCAAATCACACCCTATTCTGGAAATGTAAAAGATGCTCATAATTGCATCAGTATTGCTCTGGATTCTGAAGGATATTTGCATGTAAGCTGGGATCATCATGATAACCGTTTGCGATATGCCAAAAGTAAAAAGCCTTTTGGTCTGGAGTTGACCGAGGAATTAAGCATGACTGGCGACAATGAAAGCAAAGTAACCTATCCAGAATTTCATAATTTGTCCAATGGGAAATTATTATTTTGTTACCGTTCTGGGGCTTCGGGTAGAGGAAATATGGTGATGAAAAGTTACGATGTCAAAACCCAAAAATGGTCTTTATTGCAACATAATTTGCTCGATGGCGAAAACCAGCGTAGTGCGTATTGGCAAATGGATGTTAACCCAAAAGGAATTTATCTTTCTTGGGTTTGGCGAGAAAGTTGGGATGTATCTACTAACCACGATATTTGTTATGCCTTTTCGGCTGATGGAGGTCTAACTTGGCAAAAGGCAACAGGTGAAAAATACAATTTGCCCATTACGAAATCTACCGCCGAAATTGCTTGTGAAATTCCACCAAACAGTAGCTTAATCAATCAAACCGCTATGACTGTTGATGAATTTGGGAATCCTTATATTGTGAATTATTGGAATACAAATGATATTCCGCAATATAAAGTAGTGTATTTAGATTCTGGAAAATGGCACTTAATGGAGACCCAATTTCAGCAAAATTCTTTTGCGTTAGGAGGAGGAGGAACCAAACGAATTCCGATTTCACGTCCCGAAATTTTGGTGCATGATGCGATGTTGTATTTGCTTTTTCGAACCGAAGAAAGAGCCAATAAAATCACACTCGCTTATACCAATTTAAACCAAAAGGAATGGAAATTAACCGATGTTACTAATTATTCGGTGGGACAATGGGAACCTAACGTAGATAAGGAACTTTGGAAAAAGAAACAGCAATTGCATATTTTTTCTCAAAATGTAAATCAAGTAGATGGCGAAGGTTTGGCTACTGTAACTCCTCAGGCTGTAAAAATTATTGCAATAGATAAGTTGCCAAATTTTAAGGAATAAAAGAATTATTTGTTTGGGTTTTCTAATGTTCGAATAATACCTTTTAGCATTGTTGGTACAATTAATTTATGAAAAGGTCTAACAGGTAAAAAATACAAACGTCCAAACCAATTATTAAATTCTACTGTTGTCGATATGGTTATTTTTTTGTTGTTTATTTCTGTTGGATGAGGTTCTAAAAATAATGAAACTCTAAAATTCAAATGTTTGTCATCTTCTCCCAAAATTACTTCATTTGGTGTTTTGGCAAAGACTTTGAAAAGCCCAAGTTGTTCTCCAGGTTCACATTTAAAATTTTTCAATTGTTCAGCTCTATTGTTGTCATTTCCAGAAGTTTTTAATCCAAACTTCGAGACAATCTTGTTCCTTATATTAAATAGCTTTTCAACCCAATCTGGACCACTCGAAAAAAAAGCTTTCCCTAAATCTTCGGAGTTGAATTTGTTCTCTGTGTCTTTAAGATAACTTTGAAAACTGTCAACATAGTCATACTTTTTATGAGGTACATTTAGTACTGACAGTAAAGGAAGTTGTGTTTGTGCTATCTTTTTTTTCAATTTAAAATTATTTGACTATTTATTAAGATTATTGTACAATGACTGGTTGTGCCGTTTATTCCTATAAAAGTATTAAATATATGATTTTATTGAATACTATTTTTTGAAAGTTAAAGGATAATAAAAAAGGCAATCGCATCAGTGGATACAATTGCCTTTTTAGTTTTGCGAAAAAGTAAATTTACATTTTTACTGCATTTTTTGAAACTTTATCACTAATGGTTGTGGTTTTTGTAAAATCGAGTTTAGGGGTAGATACCAACTCAATATTTGAGCTAGCTTGTCCGTCAATAGTTACTGCTTTTTCTGAAGTAGAATTGAACTCGATGTTTTTAAGCGACATATTTTTACCATTGTAAATTTCGAAAATTGTACTGTTTTTGATGTCTAGATTAATGTCTTGGAATTTGATTTTATTCGCATCAATAACCGAAACCCCTTTGTTGGCTCTTCCTTTTAGATTTGTAATTTCGATGTTTTCTAAATTCATTTCAGGCAGACCTTGTAAGAACACAGCTTGTTGAGCACCATCGATAATTATATTTTTGATAGTGATGTTTTTAAATTGTGGTGTTTTTTCATCAACAGGAACAGCAGCTTGAGCTAAATTATCGCCTCCATCAGCTAATTTTTCAGCTATAGATTTTCCTCCATAATATAAGTCAAAAGATATGGCTTGCGATGGGATATTGGTCATATAAACGTCTTTGATGAAGATGTTTTCTACAACACCACCACGTCCACGAGTACTTTTGAAACGAAGACCAACATCGGTTCCTATAAAAGTACAGTTGGAAACATGCATGTTTTTTACACCGCTAGACATTTCGCTTCCTACAGTAACACCGCCATGTCCGTGATACACAATATTGTTTTTGATGATAATGTTTTCGCAAGGAATGGCACGGTCACGTCCATCTTTGTCTTTACCTGATTTGATGCAAATAGCATCGTCACCCACATCAAAACTTGAGTTTTCTACCAATACATTTTTGCAAGATTCAACATCAAGACCATCTCCATTTTGTGAATACCAAGGATTGCGAACTGTAATATTTCTAATAATTAAATCTTCAATAATAAGAGGGTGAATGTTCCAAGCTGGAGAGTTTTGAAAAACTGGACCGTCAAATAAGACACGTTTACTGTTTTGGATGCTTACCATTACAGGACGAAGAAAATCATGAATTTCTTCGAATTGTTCTTTGGTTTTTAGATCTAAGCGAACGTTTTGATCGGCTCCTTCATTGGCTTTTTTGTATTGCTCAGATGGATACCAACTTGTTTTTTTGTCATTTAATACTCCACCAGAAGCTATTAATTTTTTCCATTGACTTTCGGTTAGTTTGTCTTTTTTAACCATACGCCAAGCTTCTCCTGAACCATCCCAAACACCATTTCCGGTAAAGGCAACATTTTCTAAGTTTTTTCCATAAATAGGCGAAATACAACGCCAAGTATTCAATCCTTCAAAACTAGTCTCAATTATTGGATATAAGCTTTTGTCTGGCGAAAATTTAATCAAAGCACCACTTTGGGCGTGTAATTCTAGATTGCTTTTTAAAATGATTGGTCCAGTTAACCAAATTCCAGGAGGGATAATTACTTTTCCGCCTCCTTTTTTAGAAACAGCCTCTATGGCTTTTGTAAAAGCATCGGTACATAAAACTGTTCCGCCGCTGATAGCACCAAAATCTACTATGTTTACAGAATTGTTCGGGATTTTCGGTTCTTTTATTTTATCCATTTTAAATTCGATTCCAGCATAAGGATCGGTTGAGGTACTTTTGCCTTGAGCGAAAATAGAATTGGAATGACTTGCAAGTACAACTATAAAACTTAAAAATAATTGTTTGGTTAATTTAGATTTCATGCCTTTGTTGAGTTGTTAATATTTGATTTAAATAGATTTTCTATGAATAAAATTAAAAGGGACTTTGATTTGTCCTATTTCTTTATTTAATATCATTTGGGCTGCTGTTTCGCCCATTATTTTAAAATCGGTTGACATAACAGAGATGCCTAATAGTTCTTTTAATGGAGTATCGTTATACGAAATCACACCAATATCTTTACCTAATTTCATTTTTCGGTCTCTCATTTGTTTGACCAAACTTACAAGGTCTGATTCTTCGATGGTGATGAATAAATCTCTTTTTTTGAGGATAATATCATCATAGACTTCGTTCAAAATTTCATAGTTTAATTCAAATTCGGAACAAAATTTTTTGAAACCATGCAAAATTCTTCTGGGATACGGATATACAGCTTTGTCCGGATATACTAGGATGATACGGGAGTATTCCTGAATTTTGGCAAAACTTTCCTTAAGAGCGTTATAGATATCATTTTCGAAATCTTGGTAAATTTTGGTCACCTCGTTTTCGATTCCCAATTTGATATTATCCATGATGATCAACTTATCACTTGGTATTTTGTTGATGGCATTGATAACCGCATCAGTAGAACTTTTATGTTTTAAATCTTCGGTTTTAAAGTGTGTTGTTATTACATAGTAATCGTAAGCACCTTCGTATTTGTCAAGTAAATTAAGAAAAAGGGTTTCATCGCAGTGGTAAATTTGTAAATCGGTGTGGGCATTGGCACCGATGGTATTTATAAATGCGTTGAAAGTTGACATCTTATACGAGCTCAATTTATTGTACAAAAACAAGACATTTACTTTCGAAACCAATTTGGTTTGGGTAATGTAGTACCCTTTGCCACGAATGGAGGTGATGATTTTTCTTTCCTTAAGTATATTATATGCTTTTTCTACGGTATCTCTTGATAAGTAAAATTCTTCGCTAAAACTGTTTATTGATGGAATTTTTTGATTGATTTTTAGATTTCCGTTAGAGATATTGGCTAGAATAGAATCTACAATTTGCTTGTATTTGGGAACACGTGAATCCTCGTCTATTTTAATAATCTTAATCATGAGTTAACTTTTTAGAGCATGTTTCACCTAAGTTACAGTTTTTTTATCAATCGTTTATTTGTTCTGATTTTTGGTTAACTCATTTTGAGAAAACACAAAAACAATGTAATCGATTGCACAAATATAATTTTAAAATAATATATATGAAAAAAATGTGTGGAATATTTTAGGGATTATTTAAAAAAAGAGCAAAAAAAGTCAATTGTAGATTGATTAATACGTAAAGTTGAGTCTTTGTGATAATTGGTTAAAAGTGATGGCTTTTGATTTTATTAGAAAGGACAAGAATAATTATGATTTCAAAATAAGGCTGATAGTACAGGATAGTTTTCTTTTTTTAGTTTCATTATTTTACATTTCAATTCAACTAACAACCCCATAAACAGTTAATAAATGGAATCAATATTAGGGATACTTTTTCACTCCATCGGAGGATTTTCATCAGGAAGTTTTTATATGCCTTTTAAAAAGGTAAAAGATTGGGCATGGGAAAGTTATTGGTTGGTTGGAGGATTATTCTCTTGGTTGATAGTGCCGCCAATTGCCGCCTATTTAACGATACCAAATTTTACTGAAATCATTAGTGCAGCAGCAACATCTATCAAAGCATTGGCTTTTACGATGGGATTAATCTGGGGAATCGGGGGCTTAACTTACGGATTAGGAGTTCGTTATTTAGGAATGTCATTAGGAAACTCTATCACTCTAGGGTTTTGTTCGGCATTTGGAGCTTTAATACCACCAATTTATTATCAGTTTAATGCCGTTGAAGGCAAAGAATCTATAGGAGATATGTTTTCCAATCAAGGAGGACAAATAGTCTTGCTTGGTGTTTTGGTTTGTATTATTGGGATTACAATTTTAGGTAAAGCAGGAATGCTAAAAGAAAAAGATTTTGCGGTTGGTCACGAAGACAAAGACAAAGATTTTAGTTTGGTTAAAGGATTGATCATTGCTATCGTTTCAGGTATCTTAAGTTCGTTTTTTAATTTCGGAATAGAAGTTGGAAAACCATTGGCCGAAGCAGCAGTAGTAGAAGGTTGTAACCCTTTGTTTCAAAATAATGTTACTTATATCGTAGTACTTTGGGGAGGATTGACAACCAATCTGATCTGGTGTGTTTTCTTGAATTTTAAGAATAAAACTTTTGGAGATTATACCAATACCAAAACACCTATAACACAAAACGTTTTATTTTCTGCATTGGCAGGAACAATGTGGTTTTTGCAGTTTTTCTTTTATGGAATGGGTGAAAGTAAATTAGGAAACGGAGCAAGTTCTTGGATTTTGCACATGTCAACAATTATCCTTACCGCCAATTTTTGGGGATTTTACCTAAAAGAATGGACAGGAGTTTCTAAAAAAACATTCAATGCATTTTTAATTGGAATTGCATTAATGTTTCTTTCAATCGTATTGGTTGGAATTGGAAATTCATTAGAATAAATAAAAAAATTAAACATACATAAAATATAATGTCAAATATAAACATAGAAAAAATGACTTTTAAGCACGTAAGTTATCTTTGGGATGAGGCTAAAGCTGCAACATTAGCAGGAGATGAGGTAGCACTTTTTATTTATCGCTCTAATTTGTTGGGAGCCGATTTACGGTTAACTAATTATGGTGGAGGAAATACTTCTGTGAAAATTACAGACAAGGACCCTCTTACGGGTGATGCTTCGGAAGTAATGTGGATAAAAGGTTCGGGCGGTGATATTGGAACTCTAACTAAATCGGGTTGTGCAGCTTTATATTTAGATAGACTGCGTAACCTTGAGAACGTTTACAGAGGAATAGAATTTGAAGATGAAATGGTAGAATTATTCAATCACTGTATTTTCGATTTAGCCTCAAAAGCACCCTCTATAGATACGCCTTTGCACGGTTTCTTACCTTTCAAACATATCGATCATTTACACCCTGATGCTGCAATTGCAATTGCGGCTGCAAAAGATGGGAAGAAAATTACCCAAGAATTATTCAACGGTGAAATTGGTTGGGTAGGATGGCAACGTCCAGGTTTTGATTTGGGACTGCAATTGAGAGCTTGTCTAGAAGAGGCCGCTCAAAACGGAAAACAATTAAAAGGGATAATGTTAGGATCTCACGGATTGTTTACTTGGGGCGATACTGCATACGAAAGTTATATCAATACTCTAGAAGTAATCGAAAAATGTGCAGAGTATTTAGAAAACAATTACGGAAAAACTCGTCCAGTTTTTGGTGGCCAAAAAATGGAAAGTTTAAATCCAGAAGTGCGTCAGTTACAAGCATCAAAAGTAGCTCCAATTTTAAGAGGATTCTGTTCTTCTGAAAGAAAAATGATTGGTCATTATACGGATGATGCTAGAGTTTTAGAGTTTATCAATTCTAATGATTTAGCAAAATTAGCTCCTCTAGGAACCTCATGTCCAGATCATTTCTTGAGAACCAAAATCAGTCCATTGGTTTTAGAATTAGATCCAAACGAAGATTTATCAGACGTAAATGCAATCAAAGCCAAATTAACACCTGCTTTTGAGGCTTACAGAAAGATGTATGCAGCCTATTATGATGCTTGCAAACGCTCTAATTCACCTGCTATGCGTGACCCAAACCCTGTAGTAATTTTATACCCAGGGGTCGGAATGTTTACGTTTGCCAAAGATAAAACGATGGCTCGTTTGGCTTCAGAATATTACATCAACGCTGTAAATGTAATGAAAGGTGCTGAGGCTGTTTCCGAATATACTTCGCTACCACACCAAGAAGCTTTTGATATCGAATATTGGTTACTGGAAGAGGCAAAATTACAACGTATGCCAAAACCAAAAGCGTTGTCTGGAAGAGTGGCATTAATCACGGGTTCTGGTGGCGGAATTGGTAAAGCTATCGCTAAAAAGTTTGCAGAAGAAGGTGCTTGTGTAGTTCTTAATGATATTGATGAAGAGCGTTTAGCGGGTGCCAAAGAAGAATTTATCAAATTATTTGGTAAAGATGCAGTGGCCAGTACGGTATTGAATGTAACAAATGATACAAGCGCAGAGAAAGCTTTCGATGCATCTGCATTGGCTTTTGGTGGTGTTGATATTGTAATTAATAATGCAGGAATCAGTATTTCTAAATCAATTCCAGATCACACTTTAGAAGAATGGGATAGACTATACGATATTTTGGTAAAAGGGCAATTCATTGTTTCAAAAGCGGGAATCGAAGTAATGCGCAAACAAGGTTTTGGTGGAGATATTGTAAATATTGTGTCTAAAAATGCAGTAGTAGCTGGACCAAACAATCCAGGTTATGGCTCTGCCAAAGCGGCTCAAGCTCATTTAACTCGTTTGATGTCGGCCGAATTAGGTACTGATAAAATTAGAGTAAACACTGTAAATCCAGATGCTGTAATCTCAGATTCAAATATTTGGTCTGGTGGATGGGCCGAAGGTCGTGCCAAAGCCTACGGTATTACTGTAGAGGAATTACCAGCTTATTACGCTAAACGTACTTTGTTGAATGAGATAATATTGCCAGATGATATTGCTAATGCTTGTTTTGCATTTGTAGGTGGTTTGTTGAATAAGTCAACAGGAAACGCCTTGAATGTTGACGGAGGTGTAGCAATGGGCTTTTATAGATAATTTAGTTTTTTAGTTCGGTTTATGGGGTATATCCCAAAAGGACTAACGTTTGATTTTTTCTATTCAAACGTTAGTTCTCCTTAAAATATACCTAAATTGTAAACTTTAATAATACCATGAAATCATGATAATAGATTCAAATAAAATAGCTTCACATAACGATGATTTATTAAAAAGTCATTCTAATAAATTAATATTTACGGTTTCGGAAATTGCAAATAGTGAGGCGATCATCCAAAAATTAATCGACTTTCAAATCGCAATTCCGTCTTGGGCATTGGGAACAGGGGGAACACGTTTTGGACGCTTTGCAGGTGGTGGTGAACCTCGTTCGTTAGAAGAAAAAATCGAAGATGTTGGTTTGTTACACAAATTAAACAATGCTTCAGGAGCCATCTCATTGCATATTCCTTGGGATATTCCACAAGATCATAAAGCAATACGAGCATTAGCAGCGCAACATAATTTGTTGTTTGATGCGGTAAACTCTAATACTTTTCAAGATCAGGCCAATTCGGAGCATTCATACAGATATGGGTCTTTGCAGAATGTAAATAAAGCCATTCGCAAACAAGCGGTAGATCACAATATAGAAGTAATCAAACAAGGAATCGAGTTAGGATCTGAATCTTTGACAGTTTGGTTGGCTGATGGATCTAACTTTCCAGGGCAATTAAATTTCAGAAAAGCTTACGAAAACACCTTAGAAAGTTTACAAGAAATATACGCAGCACTTCCAGATAACTGGAAATTATTTTTAGAATACAAATGTGCTGAACCTAATTTTTATTCAACTACCGTTGCAGATTGGGGACAATCGTATTCGTATGTAAAAAAATTAGGAGACAAAGCCAAAACATTGGTCGATTTAGGACATCATTTGCCAAATGCCAATATTGAACAAATCGTTTCTATATTATTGATGGAAGACAAATTAGGAGGTTTCCATTTCAATGATTCTAAATATGGCGATGACGATTTAACTGCAGGAGCTTTAAAACCATATCAATTGTTCTTGATTTTTAATGAATTGGTTGAAGGCATGGACGCTCGTGGAATGAATCATGCCAAGGATTTAGGTTGGATGATCGATGCTTCTCATAACATCAAGGATCCAATGGAAGACTTATTACAATCTGTAGAAGCCATTATGATTGCTTATGCTCAAGCACTTTCTGTTGACAGAAAAGCATTAGAAACAGCTCAAGCCGAAAATGATGTGGTAAAAGCTCAGGAAATTTTACAAAATGCTTTCCGTACAGATGTTCGTGCTCTGGTTGCCGAAGCTCGTTTGCGTAGTGGTGCAGCATTAAACCCAGTGGCTTTGTATCGTAGTTTGAATGTTAGAAAAGAACTTATAGGCGAAAGAGGATTAAAAACAGTGGCTACAGGATTATAAGTTATGACAAGAGTAAACGCAGTATTTGATATCGGTAAGACCAATAAAAAGTTTTTTCTTTTTGATGATGAGTATAACGAAGTCTATCGTGACTATGTCAATTTGCCACTAACGGTAGATGAAGATGGTTTCGAAACCGAAAATCTTGAAACACTCCGCAATTGGATTAAACAAACTTTTGATACTATTTTAGAGGATTCCCGATTCGATATCAAGACTTTAAACTTTTCTTCTTATGGCGCTAGTTTGGTTCACTTGGATTATAAGGGTAAACCACTTACTCCATTGTACAATTATACCAAAGAAATACCAAAAGAAATTTTACAGGATTTCCATTCAAAACACGGTGACGAATTATCTATTGGAGCAACAACAGCTTCGCCACCAACTTCTGTAATGCTAAATTCTGGGATGCAATTGTATTGGCTTAAAAAAACAAAACCCGAAGTGTTTGCTCAAATAAAATATAGCTTGCACTTACCACAATATCTATCGTATCTATTTACAGGAATACCCGTGAGCGAATACACCAGTATAGGGTGTCATACCAATCTATGGGATTATGATCAAGAGGATTACCACAAATGGGTGCATGATGAGGGAATCGATAAAATTTTGCCTCCAATAGTTCCTACATCAGCAAGTATCAATACGACTTACAACGATAAAAAAATAAAAATTGGAGTAGGAATACACGATAGTTCTTCGGCCTTGTTGCCTTACATCTTAAGCAAGAAAAAGCCTTTTTTATTACTTTCTACAGGAACGTGGAGCATTGCATTAAATCCTTTTAATTCCGAGAGTTTAAGCAAAGAAGATATCGAAGATAATTGTCTGAATTATCTAAGAATAGATGGTAAACGCGTAAAAGCTTCTCGTTTTTTTATGGGAAATGAATACCGTTTGCAAGTCGAAAAACTATGTAAGTATTACCGTAAAGAATATGGGTATCACAGAGATGTGATTTTCGATTCAAATATTTACTTGACTTTGATTGAAAAACCAGCCGTTTATTTTAAATTTGAAGGTATTTCGTTGCAACATTTGCCACAAGAAACAGTTTTGGATCAATTTGAAACTTTTGAAGTGGCTTACCATCAATTGATGATAGAGTTAATGGCGTTGCAAATCGATACTATAAATAAAGCTATCGGAAACAGTAAAATTAAGAAGATATTTATAGACGGAGGATTTACAGATAATGATGTGTTTATGAAATTGATGTCACATCACTTTAGTAACTTCAAAGTCCTATCAACACACTCGCCGCTTGGTTCTGCTTTGGGTGCAGCCATGGTGATTTCTGATAAGCAAATTACTTCTCAGTTTCTAAAAGAAAATTACAGAATGAAAAAATTGGTTCCTTTATTATTTTGATACTAAAGGAATCAATTTAAAACCATATCTCTATGAGATGAATCTCAAGAAAATTCTCCAAAGTTTTTCTTGAAAAAAGTATTTCCATATGAAAGTTGGACTTTTTATCCCTTGCTACGTTGACCAGTTTTATCCTAAAGTTGGAATTGCAACTTATGAATTATTACTAAAATTAGGATGCGATGTAGATTTTCCAATGAAGCAAACGTGCTGCGGACAACCAATGGCAAATAGCGGTTACGAACATTTAGCCAAAGGTTGCGATGCCAATTTTATTGCCAATTTTGCCAATTTCGATTACATTGTTTGTCCTTCAGGGAGTTGTGTTTTACATGTAAAAGATCATTTACATAGCGATACAGATGAAAAACTGGCGGCCAAACTTAGAGCCTCAGTTTACGAATTGACCGAATTTATTACCGATGTTTTAAAGATCGAAAATATCGAAGGTTATTTCCCATTTAGAGTAGGAATGCATCAAAGTTGTCACGGACAAAGAGGGTTGAAACTTTCTCAAATGACGGAGTTAAATGCGCCCTATTTTTCTAAACCGGGACAGTTATTATCCAATATAAACGGATTAGAATTGGTCTCCTTATCTCGCAAAGATGAATGCTGTGGTTTTGGGGGAACATTTTGTATTACCGAAGAAGCGATTTCTGTAAAAATGGGACAAGACCGTATCAATGACCATGCACAACATCAAGTAGAATATATTACAGGTGGAGATATGTCTTGTTTGATGCATTTAGAAGGGATTTTAAAAAGGCAAAAAAGCAACATAAAAGCAATTCATATAGCCGAAATTTTAAACACTTTTAAAGGATAAAAATCAAATGAAGAAAATTATTTTAATAGCAATTATTTGTTGTTCACTTATTTTTTTAGCTTTTAATATGAATAAAAAAGAGGTCACTTTGACGGAGGTAAAAGTAAAAGCCCCTTTTGAAATGCCTTCAATTTACATCCCAAATTTTGAAGCGTGCAAAAAATTAAATATTCTCGATTTTGGAGCTGTTCAAGGCGATAAAACAAAAACCTCTACAGCTATTGCCAATGCTATTGATAAAGTAAATCAATTGGGTGGGGGAATTGTGGTTGTACCAAAAGGAGAATGGCTAACCGGAAAAATTCATTTTAAGAGTAATGTGAATTTGCATTTAGAAAAAGGTGCTGTTTTACTATTTTCAGATGATCCTCAAGATTATTTGCCAGCGGTTCGTTCTACTTGGGAAGGTTATGAATGTTATAATTATTCTCCTTTAATTTATGCTTACAATTGTAAAAAAGTCGCCATAACTGGTGAAGGCGAACTAAAAGCCAAAATGGATCTCTGGAAGACTTGGTTTTCTAGACCCAAACCACACATGGAAAGTTTAAAACGATTGTATTATTTGGCTTCTTACAAAAAACCTGTCGAAGAACGACAAATGGTAAATGATACAGCTAATTTGCGTCCGCATTTTATTCAATTCAATCGATGCGAAAATGTACTTCTGGAGGGCATCAAAATTACCAATAGTCCTTTCTGGACGATTCATCCTTTTTTATCTAAAAATGTGGTGATTAGAAACATTCAAGTCTATGCTCACGGACATAATAATGATGGTGTAGATCCCGAAATGTCTCAAAATGTATTGATAGAAAATTGTGTTTTTGATCAAGGTGATGACGCTATTGCAATCAAATCGGGTTGCGGAATCGATGCTTGGAATTTAAACACTCCCTCGAAAAATATTGTGATTCGAAATGTTTCCGTAAAAAACGGACATCAATTACTGGCTTTGGGAAGTGAATTATCAGGTGGAATTGAGAATGTTTTTATGGATAATTGCAATGTGGTTGATGGTGCAAAGTTATTTCACCTGTTATTCATTAAGACTAACGAACGCAGAGGAGGGTATGTGAAAAATATTCATATTCAAAACGTAACTTCGGGAAAAATAGCCGAAGGAGTACTCGGAATTGATACTGATGTTTTGTACCAATGGCGTGATTTGGTTCCAACTATAGATCGCCAACTCACACCAATTAGCAATGTTTACTTGAAAAATTTTAAGGTTAAGGATGTTAAGTTTATTGCAAAAATTACGGGGCAAAAAGAATTGCCTGTAGAGAATATTTTTCTGAAAAATATTAAAGCGCAAAACATTACTGATACAAAATATATAACCGAAAATGTTCTCAATTTTTCGGATAAAGAATAAAAAACAAGATGAATGCAAAGGAAAACATCTCGCATAGTGAAGCCGCTAGTGTCTTTAATAAAAATGTAGAACGTGTCAATTGGCATGATCAAACGCTTTGGTTTGTCCGTGAAAAGCGCGATAAATCGGCTCATCAAATTCCAGAGTGGGAATTGCTAAGAGATACGGCTTCTCGAATAAAGTTTAATGTCCTTTCGAACATTCATGATTATCTTGTTGAGTTTGAAAAAAATGCTCAAAAAAACGGAATCATTGTACATTGGGCAGCCGATGCAAAGGAGCATAATGAAATAGTACATTCGATTTTGGTTAAACATAATGTTCAGCAAATGGTAAAATCAAAATCGATGCTTACCGAAGAATGTCATTTGAACGATTATTTGGCAGAAAAAGGAATCGAAGTTATCGATTCGGATTTGGGGGAATACATTGTACAGCTTCGCAAAGAACCACCAAGCCATATCGTTTTGCCTGCAATTCATCTAAAAAAAGAAGATGTAAGCGAAACTTTTCATGAACATCTCGGAACCGAAAAAGGGAATAATGATCCACAATATTTAACGGAATCTGCCCGTCAGAGTTTAAGAAACACTTTTTTGACCCGAAAAGCAGCTCTGACTGGAGTTAATTTTGCCGTAGCCGAAACTGGTGAGTTTGTAGTGTGTACCAACGAAGGCAATGCAGATATGGGCGCTCATCTGGCCGATGTGCATATTGCTTGTATGGGATTTGAAAAACTTATTCCAGAACGTAAACATTTAGGCGTTTTCTTGCGATTATTGGCAAGAAGCGCAACAGGTCAGCTCATTACTACTTTTTCAAGTCATTTTAAAAAACCAAGAGAAGGAAAAGAAATTCATATTGTAATTGTCGATAACGGAAGAAGTACACAATTAGGGAGAGAAGAATTTAGAAATTCGTTAAAATGTATTCGTTGTGGTGCTTGTATGAATACGTGTCCTGTTTACCGCCGAAGCGGAGGTCACAGTTATCACAATGCAGTTGCTGGTCCCATCGGATCTATTTTGGCTCCTAATTTGGATATGAAAAAAAATGCCGATTTGCCTTTTGCCAGCACACTCTGCGGATCTTGTACCAATGTTTGTCCTGTAAAAATTGATATTCATGAGCAATTGTATAAATGGAGACAGGTTTTGGTCAAAGAAGGATACACTCCAAAGAGCAAAACGATTGCAATGAAAACCATGACCAGTGTATTGGCTAATCCAACAGTTTTTGAAATCGCTGGTAAAGCTGGACGTTTTGTAATGAAAAATTTCCCCGCTGTGGTCAATAATAAAATAAACAAATGGTACGACCAAAGGGAAATGCCAGAAGTCCCAGAAGAATCTTTTAGAGAATGGTACAAAAAAAACGGAAGAGCAACCAAAGGTGGAAATGATGAGTAGTAGAGATTCGATTTTAAATAAAATAAAACAAAACCAACCAACGGAGCGTAACGAGTTGCCTTCTTTAGATCCTTTAAAAGCAACAGATCAGGATATTATTGCACAATATAAAACGGTTTTAAAGGGTATAGGTGGCGATTATATAGAAGTTGACAATTACTCAGAAGTTGTTGATTTTGTTAAGAATCAATTTGATACTAATAAAAGAATATTGTCCACAATCCCCGACTTGAGTGAAATTGCCAATTTAGATTGGACAACCGAAGATCCTCATTCGTTACAAAATGCTGAACTTATTGTGGTTAAAGCTCATTTTGGCGTAGCCGAAAATAGCGCACTTTGGGTTACAGATGACATTATGGGACAACGTGTTTCCACTTTTATCCCACAATATTTGGCCATTGTGGTTCACAAAAATGACATTGTAGCCAAAATGCATCAAGCGTATGACCGAATCGGAAATCAAGATTATGGATTTGGAACTTTCATCGCTGGACCATCCAAAACCGCAGATATAGAGCAATCATTGGTTTTAGGAGCCCATGGAGCTAGAGGATTAACAGTTTTTTTAATGGATAATTAACCTAAGCTCGATTATTATTTATATGCCGAATCTCAATAGAATAGGGTTTTAGTCCTATTTAATAAAAGCAATATAATTAGGCTTTAGTCAAATATTAGTATGATTATTTCGGCTAAAGCCTATGTTATTAGCTCTTTCTAACATCTGGCTAAAGCCAGATGCAATTAATAAACACAACCTTGTAAATCAATCTGTTGGAATTAATTATCGAGTTCAGGTAATTAAGTTATGTATAAAGAGTAATTACATAATCAATCGTACACCTCCTAGGTCTGATACACGATACGAAAATTTATCTCCGGGCGAACCAATAAACATAAAGTTTTTAGGAATTTTCCATTTTTCGGAGAGCTCAGTTATCAAATCAGGTCCAAAAACACCTTCAATTTCAATAAATTCAATATGAATGTCAGGATAGGCTCTGTCCAGTACTTCCAAATCAACTTTTAATTTTTGGTTCGAATAAGATCCTTCTATTACATTAACGATTTTTAGTTTTTTGGTCGTTTCATTGCCTTCTACATATTGCATTACCTTGTTTAAAATAGCAACATTGTCTCCTTTTGTAAAAAATACAAATTCCTGTGAATTGATTTTGTTGTGAAGTCTATTCAAAGAGCGATTACTTGTGATTACAAACCTTCGTAGGGGATTGTAAAAATATTCTAAAATCGTGATCAAAAATTCTATGATGAATACCCTTTCTAACATTATTAAAATAAATAGTAAAGCAGGAATAAAGTATTTTATAAAAGTGTAAAACGAATTGGTATTGATTATATAATTTCCCATAAAAGCAATTACAATCAAACTGATAGCGGTAACTACAGCAATACCTCTTGCTTTTTCAGGTCTAGGTAATTTTTTGCGTTTGAATTTTAATAATAAATTTCCAATTCCAAATAAAGCCATAACAGCAAGAAAAGAAAAAGTATAAACTCCCGCCAGCGATTCTAAATCACCTTTGGTAACCACCAAAACCGAAACACATAAAATCAAAAAACTGATGATGATTCTATAATTGGATCCGTTTTTATTTTCTCTCAAAAAATAATTAGGTAAAATTCTATCCAAGGTCATCCTTTTTAAAAGACCAGTTACCCCTACAAATGAGGTTAAAACGGCTCCACATAAAACCAAAACAGCATCAATAGAAATTAGCCAAGACAGCCAATTTCCACCAGCAGTATGTCCTAAATAGGCTAATAATGATTCCTTATGCTCTCCCAATTGTGTAATAGGAATAATGGCGATAAGTAATATGGCAATGGCTGGATTAAAGAAAGTTACAATAGCCCACATATTGCGAAGCGTTTTGGGGAAAACACCGTTTTGTTGCTCCTCAACAAAATTCGCCGAACTTTCAAATCCTGAAATTCCTAACATTGCTACCGAAAATCCTAAAAATAAAGTATAAAGAAGACTGTGACTGGTGAGCGGAATTTCCCAATTGAGATGAAAGGTGTCTAAACCATTAATCGCAATAAACACAGCAGAAGTAATCACTAATAAAAGTAAGGATACTAAATGAAAAATAAAAATTCCAACAGCAACTATAGCCGATTCTCCAATGCCAATTATTGATAATGCAGTGAAAATTAATAAGACAATAATTGTGGCAATAGGAATCGAAATAGTATCAAAAATATTATGTAAATAATGCATAGCTTCTGAAGCCGAAATTACAGCAGTTGCCATATAGGAAAGCACTGTAAGTATAGCCGCAATAGAGGCCATTCGTTTGCTGGATGTGTTCAATAAAACATTGTAAGCTCCACCATTTAATGGTAGGGCACCAACAACTTCACCGTATATTTTTCGAAATAAAAACAACACCAAACCAACAAACAAAAGTGAAATCCATGCGTATTGACCAGCGTAACCGATGGTCAAAGCCGATACATATAAACAGGATGAACTAATATCATTTCCACAAATTGCTGTTGATTGTAATTCGTTTAATTTTTTATGAATCGTTTTTGTCATGTCTTAGGTTGATTACAAATGATTAATTAGGATATTTAAAGGATTTAAAAACAATGTTTCGATACCTGTAATTTAATTTTTATAGACATTTGGGTTGTAGTTTTCCATATAAATTTCGGGGTTTGGTATTTTTATAAAGCCGTATTTCTCGTAGAGCCAATCAGCAGTCGAGGTTAGCAAAATCCAACGTCTAAGTCCTTGTAAATTGGGATGTGCCATAACACAATTCATTAATGTTTTAGAGAGTCCTTGTCCTCGATACTTGTCTAACACATAGATATCACCCAAATAGGCAATAGTAGAAAAGTCTGAAATGATTCTGGCAAAGCCAATTTGTTGATTTTGATGAAATAGTCCAAAGTTTAAGGAATTATCGATAGCTGTTTTAACTTTTTCAAAGGGAATATTATCACTCCATTCAGAATGTTTTGATAAAAAGTCGTGAATGGCAACAATATCCATTTTTGATTTATCGGTAGTAATGGTGAAGCCGTCAAAATGAGTTTCAATTATTTTCATTTTATAAAACGATCAAAATTTTTTATTTATTCCCTTTTTTGGGAGTATTAATAGAATGACTATCTACTCAAAGATAAAGCTATTTTTTTGATTAGTTGTATTTTTAAGATAGTTACTCTTTTATGTTATTTTTTAAAATGTATAATTTTCTTTCCAAATAAAATAGGTATCTTTCAAGACTGTAATAAAATAGTAAAATAAATTAACCAAAATTGAAAACGGATTTGAAATTAAAAGATAAAGTAATAGTAGTTACGGGGGCTACAGGGATTCTAGGGGAAGCTTTTATAGACGGTTTGGCTAATAATGGCGCAACCGTTTGCGTATTAGGAAGAAACCAAAAAGTTGCCCAAGAACGTGCTCAACGAATTATTGAAAAAGGAGGTAAGGCTATTGCATTAATTGCCGATGTAACTAACGAAGCCGATTTGATCGCAGCTCGTGATTTAGTGCTTTCTACATTTGGAAAAATTGACGGTTTAGTAAATGCGGCTGGAGGGAATATGCCCGATGCTGTGGTGCAACCAGAACAAGATATTTTTAACCTGAATATGGATGCTTTGCAACAGGTGATGAATCTTAATTTGTTTGGTACACTTTTGCCCACACAAGTTTTTGGGAGAGCAATTCAGGAATCTGTTGGGACTGGAAGTATCGTGAATATTTCTTCGGTGGCACCCGTTCAGGCAATTACAAAAGTTTTGGGCTATAGTTTGGCCAAATCGGCTATCGATTTATATACGAAATGGTTTGCAGTAGAACTAGCAAGACGTTATGGGGATACAATTAGAATTAACGGAATCGTACCTGGATTTTTTCTGACAGAACAAAACAGGACTTTATTGACCAATTCAGATGAGAGTTTGACTGAAAGAGGGCATTTGATTATTAAGAATACGCCATTTAAGCGTTTTGGAAACCCAGATGAATTGTCTGGCGCATTGGTTTGGTTATTAAGTGATGATTCTAAATTTGTTACGGGTTCTAATGTAACTGTTGATGGTGGATTTACCATTTTTAGTGGAGTTTAAATTTTTTTAAAAGAAATGAATATGTATAAAATGAAACAAACCTGGAGATGGTTTGGCCCCAATGACCCCGTTAGTTTAGACTATGTAAAACAAGCAGGAGCAACAGGAGTTGTATCGGCATTGCATCATGTTCCGCATGGTGATGTCTGGACACAAGAAGAAGTACAAGAAAGAAAAGAAATAATCGAAGCAGCAGGTTTGGTTTGGGAGGTGGTAGAGAGTATTACGGTACATGAATCTATTAAGACCAGAACAGGAAACTATCAAGAATATATAGACAAATACAAACAAAGTATTCGCAATGTGGCGGCTTGTGGCATACCAGTGATCACCTATAATTTTATGCCGGTTAATGACTGGACAAGAACACAATTGGATTACAAAATGCCAGACGGTTCTGAGGCATTGTATTTTAGCTGGGTTGATTTGGCTGTTTTTGATATTTATATTTTGAAAAGGCCAAATGCCGAAAAAAGTTTTCCTGAAAATTTGGTTGCAAAAGCAAAAGAACGTTTTGAATCATTAAATGAAGAGCAATTGCAAGGCATTGCAGATGTTGTGATGTTTGGTATTCCTGGAGAACAAAAAATGACAATCGAAGGAATGCGTAATGCTTTAAAGGCGTACGATAATATTGATAGAGATGCTTTAAGAAGCAATTTGAGTTATTTCCTAAACGAGATAGGCCCAGTTGCAGACGAATGTGGAGTCCAACTTGCCATTCACCCAGATGATCCACCGTTTGATATTTTGGGATTGCCTAGAATTGTAAACTCAATCGAAGATTTTGAGTACATTCTTTCTAGCGCTCCTTATAAATCTAACGGAATCTGTTTTTGTACAGGTTCATTGGGAGCCAATGTAAAGAATAATTTACCCGAAATGGTAAAAAAACTTGATGATAAAATTCATTTTATTCATTTACGAAATGTTCGAAGCGATCAAGATGGAAACTTTTTCGAAGCGGATCATTTAGACGGAAATACTGATATGTATGCCGTAATGAAAGAATTATTATTGTTGCAAAAGAAATACAAAACATCAATTCCGTTTAGACCAGATCACGGACACCAAATGCTAGATGATTTAGGAAAAGTAAACAATCCTGGATATTCGGCTATTGGAAGACTTAGAGGTTTGGCCGAATTAAGAGGTTTAGAAGAAGGAATTGTTCGTTCGTTATAGTTTGTAAGATCAGATATTTGTAAAAAGCTGTCAGGTATTGGCAGCTTTTTTTGTTTAAAAAAAAAACAGGTTAAGACTATTTCGTTTTAAAAAAGTACAGAATAAAAATTAAGTTTTTTTTAAACAATTTTTTCCTATTTTTAAAACTTAATTTTTTTCGATGGCTTATAAAATTACTCCGATTATTACTTCACTTTTTTTATTTGTTAGTGTGTTACTTTTTTCTCAAAATAGTAATTATAGCGCATTAATCATACCCGATAGTTTAAAGCAAAATGCAGATGCCGTTGTTCGTTTGAACCAAATTGATATTGTAATTTCTTCTCAAAGAAATATGAATATCAAAACCAAACGAGTTGTGTCTGTTTTGAATGAAAATGGTTTGGATGCTATTGAAGCTTATGAAAATTATGACAAATCAAGTTCTGTCAAGAATATTTTGGCGACTGTTTATGATGCTTTTGGCAATGAATTAAAAAAAATAAAAAAAAGTGAATTCAGAGATGTGAGCGCCGTAAGTGGTAGCACACTTTTTTCTGATAGCCGATATATTTATTTAGATTATACTCCCATTCAATATCCATTTACAGTCGTTTTTGAATGCGAAACAGCAACTTCAAATACTGCTTTTATACCGCAATGGATGCCTTTGAACGATTATGCGGTTAGTGTTGAAAAAAGCATACTCAACGTGAGTTATCCTTCAAACCTAGGGTTTAAACACAAGGAGTTTAATTTTTCCAATTTTAATATAGAAAAAACAACCGATAATTCTACCCAGCTTTCATTAGTTGCAACAAAAATAATTGCACAGCGAGAGGAAGCTGTAAGTCCATCATTTAGCACACTTTTTCCGAGAGTTATGATGGGATTAGAACTGTTTCATTTAGAAGGAGTTGACGGAAATGCTAAGAGTTGGGCTGAGTTTGGCAAATGGTATAATGAAAAAATTTTGACAGGAACTACCGATCTTCCTGAAGTTACCAAAACTAAAATTAAGACTTTGATCGGAAATGAAACGGATCCGATTAAAAAAGCCCAAATCATTTACAAGTACGTTCAGGAAAAATCAAGATATGTTAGCATTCAAGTTGGAATTGGAGGCTGGAAACCAATGCTAGCAAGCGATGTGGATCACTTAGGTTATGGCGACTGTAAGGCATTGAGTAATTATACAAAAGCATTGCTCAATGTTGTAGAGGTTCCGTCGTACAATGTGGTTTTATATGGTAGTGCCAGAAAAAGAGATATCGAAACTGATTTTGTTTCGATGCAAGGGAATCACATGATTTTGGCTATCCCCAATAAAGAAAAATATGTCTTTTTAGAGTGTACCAGTCAGGATGATCCCTTTGGTTATCAAGGAACATTTACAGATGACCGAAATGTTTTGGTCATAAAACCCGATGGAGGAGAAATAGTGCGAACAAGTATTTATGAGGACATCGCCAATACCCAAATCAGCAAAGGAAACTATTCTATTGCTGAAAATGGAGATTTTTCTGGGAAAGTTGGAATCACTTCCGAAGGTATTCAGTACAACCAAAAATTCCGTAACGATAAGCTTTCGCCAACTGATATGGAGAAATTTTACAAAGAGTATTGGAGCACAATTAATAATTTGAAGATTAGAAAAATCACTTTCAAGAATGATACCGACAAAGTAAGTTTTACCGAAAATGCCGAAATCACCGCTGCGAATTACGGAAATGTGACCGCAAATAAGATGATATTTGCCTTAAATGCCTTCAATCCTTTAACCGAAAGTGTTAAACGTATTCGAAATCGAAAAAATCCAATGGAAATTCAAAGAGGATCAATAGATATTGATGAGATAGAAATTGCTTTACCCACAAGTTTCTCAATCGAGTTCCTTCCGACCAATGTCGAGATTAAGGGAAAATTTGGAGAATATGAAGCTGAATTCGTAAAAAAAGACAACAATAATATCGTTTACAAACGAAAATTCTTTTTAAAAAAAGGACTATACACTAATAAAGAATACGATGAATTTCGCCTTTTTATGGAGCAAATTTCCCGAAATGATAATGCCAAAATAATTTTAACCAAAAGCTAATAACCAACCAAAATCAGTACAAAATGAAAATTATCAAACTATTTAGTTTTGCCATATTACTATTGTTCATTTCTAAAACAGCTGCCCAAGAATTCAAATTAGGAAAAGTTTCTATAGCTGAATTAGAACAAAAAGTTCATCCTAAAGATACTTCGGCAGTGGCTGCTATTTTATTTAAAAAAGGAGAAACTAAATTTGAGTTTTCGCAAGAGAGTGGTTTTTTTGTGATTACCGAAGTTGCTATGCGAATCAAGATCTATAAAAAAGAGGGATACGAATGGGCAAATCACGCAGTGATATTCGGAACAGGGAATGATAATATTAAGGAAAAAGTAAATTTTTCAGATGCAGTAACCTATAATTTGGTCGGAGGGAAAATTGAAAAAACAAAGTTAAATAGCGAAGGGGAATTTGTTGAAAATGTAAATAAATATTGGAGCAGAAAAAAAATTACTTTGCCAAATGTAAAAGAAGGTTCGGTTCTAGAGTTTAACTATACAATTAAGACCGAAAGTATTGGGCGATTAAAGGAATTTGATTTTCAAACGGATATTCCTGTAAATTATGCAGAATACAAAACCTTTATACCGGAGTATTTTGTCTATAATACAAAAATGAAAGGGTATATTGCTCCTGAAATCGCAGTCGAAAAGAAAACAAATTCTATTAATATTACTAGCAAAGAAAGAACAGGAGGAGGATTTACTGCTGCAAGAACTTCATTTTCTCAGGATAAAATTGAATATGTAGAAACCAAAACAACTTATATAGCAAAGGATATTCCTGCAATAAAAGAAGAAGCTTTTGTAAATAATGTAGGGAATTACACTTTGGCATTAGAGCAAGAATTGTCGATGACAAAATATCCTAATTCACCTATAAAAACGTATTCTACAGATTGGAATTCAGTAGTTAAAACCATATATGATTATGATGATTTTGGCGCAGAACTTAATAAAACAGGATATTTTGAAGAGAATTTAAAATCGGTTATTGCGGGTTTAACCAATCAAGATGATATTATTAATGCAATTTTAGGGCATGTGAAATCCTCCATAGTTTGGAACGGAAATTATGGTTATTCATGTGATAATGGTGTAAAAAAAGCATATAAAGATAAAGTTGGTAATGTTGCTGAAATCAATTTGATGCTTGTAGCTATGTTGCGAAATTCTGGACTTAAAGCAAATCCTGTATTAGTGAGTACAAGAAGTCATGGGATATCGATATTCCCAAATAGAACTGCGTTTAATTATGTAATTGCAGCTGTTGAAACTCCTCAGGGTTTTATTTTACTTGATGCGACAAACAAGTATTCTACCCCAAATGTTTTACCATTTAGAGACTTAAATTGGATTGGGAGATTAATTAGAAAAGATGGATCTTCAGAAGAAGTAGATTTAATGCCAAAAATGATTTCAAATGATAATGTTGCAATGATCTATGCAATTGATGCTACAGGAAAAATTACAGGAAAAATGAGACGTCAAAGAACTAATCACAATGCATTAGGGTTTATATTAGAGTCTGAAAATGTCAAAGAAGAAGAGTATTTAGAGAAACTTGAAAATGAAAATAATAAAATAGAAATTTCTGATTATTCGAGAGCAAATGAAAAAGATGTGAAATTACCTGTTACGGAAACTTGTTCTTTTGTCGGAAACAATCTATGTGAAGTAATAGGGGAAAAAATCTACCTCAATCCGATGCTGTTTTTCACTAGATCGCAAAATCCTTTTAAACAAGAAACTAGAGAATATCCAATTGATTATGGTTTCCCTTTTGAGGACAAATTTACAATCAATATAGATTTACCAGAAGGTTTTGAGGTGGAGTCGTTACCTAAATCAACACAAATGAATATCGAAAATAATATTGGTCAATTTAGGTATATAGCCAATGTAGCAGGAAATAAAATTCAAATAAGTATTTCGCATCAAATAATTACTCCAATTGTTTCCTCGGAATATTATACGGCATTAAAAGATTATTATCAAGGAATGATTACTAAGGAAACAGAGAAAATAATATTAAAGAGGATCTAAAAAATGAGATTACGTATTCTATTTATTGCTTTTGTTTTAGTTGGAGGTTTAATCAAAACGGCCGCTCAAAATTTTGATCTCGGAAAAGTATCAATAGAAGAATTAAACGAAAAGCAACATCCCAAAGACACAAGTGCTGTAGCTGCCGTTTTATTTACAGAATGCGAATCAGGCATTTTGAAAGGTTCAGGCCCTTATTTTTACAGCAATATCAATACCAAAGTACGTATAAAAATATACAAGAAAGAAGGTTTGAAATGGGGTGAAAGCCGTTATTTTTTAAATAAAGGACTAAACGAAAGAATAAACGTCTATAATGCATTTACTTATAATTTGGTTGACGGGAAGATTGAGAAAACTGAACTCGATACAAATGTGGGGTTTCTTGGAGATAAATTTGATAATAACTTTGGACAACAAGTTCTTGTTATGCCTAATGTAAAAGTAGGGTCTGTCATCGAGTTTACTATCGTTCGCACACAGGACGCTATTGTTGTTCCTCCTAGATGGGATTTTCAATCAAGTATTCCTGTAAATTTTTCCAAGTTCGTTACTAGAATTCCGGAGCTGTTTGTTTTCAAAACTTTTCAAAGGGGAATGATTTCTCCTACTATTTCAGTTTCACGCAAAAATACTCCAAGTAATTTTATTGAGATTGTTACGACTTATACAGCCTATAATTTGCCTGCATTAAAAGAAGAGGAATATGTAAATAATATAAAGAATTATATTTCCAGTATTACTCATGAATTTGCAATGATAGATAATAATTCGGGGTTTAGTTATAGTTATGCAAATGATTGGGAGTCGGTTGTGAAAACCATATACGATTCGGATACATTTAGATATGAGCTGGACAAAACCGCCTATTTTAGAAAAGAATTGGATCTTGTTTTAGGGAAAGCAAAAACGCAGGAAGAAAAAATTAAAGTAGTATTTGATTTTGCAAAACAATCGATAAAATGGAATCAGGGAAGAGGAGTTCATTGTGGCGAGGGTGTCCGAAAAGCTTTTATCTCAAAATCAGGAAATATAGCCGAAATTAATTTGATGCTTACAGCAATGTTGAGGTATTCAGGGCTAAAAGCCAGTCCAGTCTTAATTAGTACTCGTGAGAATGGAATTGCTTTTTACCCCAGTACGTCCGCCTTTGATTATGTAATTGCAGCGGTGGAAGATAAGGATGGAATGATATTTTTGGATGCATCAGAAAAATATGCGACTCCAAATGTGTTGCCCATTAGAGATTTGAATTGGGTAGGGCGTTTGATTCGAGATGACCGAAGTTCGGTTCAGGTTAGCTTAATGCCAGAATTCTTATCTTTCAAAGATGTCATTATGGTTGCGGACATAGATTCTAAAGGGAAGGTTTCTGGTAAAGTAAAAAATCAATTTTCGGATCATTTAGCATTAGATTTTAGAACAACCAATCATTTGACTACCAACGAGAATTATTTGGAAAATTTTGAAAACAAACATAAAATTGCGATCAGGGAGTATGTAAGAGACAATATGGAAGATTTATCTAAGCCAGTTGTAGAAACGTTTTTATTTGAAAGCGAAAAATACTCTGAGATTGTGGAGGATAAAATTTATATAACTCCCTTGTTGTTTCTAAGTAAAGAGCGAAATCCTTTTACACAGGAAAAAAGAGATTTCCCAGTAGATTTTGGTTATCCAAAACAAGAGAATTACAGACTGATTTTAAACATTCCTGAAGGTTATACTGTCGAATCTATGCCTCAGCAATTAGATCTTGTTAGCCAAGACGGTTTAGAATCTTTTCATTTTTATTTTCAGCAAAATGGAAATAGCATTCAGCTGTTGGCTACTAATACAATCAAAACTGCAATTGTATCTTCTGAAAAATATCCTCAGCTCAAAGATTATTTTCAGCAAATGATAAATAAACAAACGGAAAAAATAATATTAAAAAAAATCTAAAATGACTTTACATAGAATAATTAGTATTGTAGTATTATTTTTTGGAATTGCAAACTCCACTGCTCAAGAATATAAATTAGGAAAAGTTACCGTAGCCGAATTGCAACAAAAAGTACATCCTAAAGATTCTTCTGCAGTAGCAGCTATATTATTTAAAAAAGGAAGAACTTATTTTAGTTATAAAGATAAAATTGGATTTTCGGCTATTCATGAATGCGAAATAAAAATAAAAATTTATAAAAAGGAAGGTTTAGAATGGGCCAACCAAAGGGTGAAGTTTTATGTTGGTTATGAAAACATAAATAATGATCAGTTAGCATTTTCAGATGCAGTGACCTACAATTTAGAAAAAGGATCAATCGTAAAAACTAAATTGGAAAGTCAGGGAACCTTTAAAAATAAAATTAACAAGTATTGGAAAGAAAAGGCAATCACACTCCCTAATGTAAAAGTTGGTTCGATTATCGAATATAAATATGAGTTAAAGTCCGAGAACATTGTAAAATTTCCTGATTTTGATTTCCAGTATGAAATTCCTGTAGATTACGTATATTATAAAACGGAATTGCCCGAGTATTATGTTTATAAGCCACTTTTAATTGGTTATGTCCCTTTAGAAACCAACGCAAAACTAACTTCAGGAACGCAGGTTTTTGATAATCAGTACGGTCAATCTACAAGTTTTTCATACAAACAAATTGTTTCAACTTATTTGGGTAAAAATATTCCAGCACTAAAAGAAGAACCTTTTGTAAATAATATCGAAAATTATAGAGGGAGTATAAAACAGGAATTAGAGCGTATTCGTTTTCCAGATCAACCAGTCAAAGATTATACAATGACTTGGGAGGGGGTTGCTAGTACCATTTTTAAGGACGAGAAATTTGCAAAAGAATTCAAGGATACTCAGTTTTTATTGAGCGACATTAGTCGATTATTGGCTAATGTTGAATCGCCAACTGAAAGGATGAACAAGATTTTTGCATACGTTCAAAACCGAATGAATTGGAATGAAAGTCTTGATTATTATCCAGATAAAGGAGTTGCAAAAGCTTATGCTGATCAAATTGGAAACGTAGCCGAAATCAATTTTATTTTGATAAATATGCTTCGATTAGCTGGTATAGAAGCCAATCCGGTTTTAGTAAGCACCATAGAAAACGGATATCCAGCTTACCCTACTCGAACAGGTTTTAATTATGTAATTGCCGCTGCTGCGATCGACGGCAAGCAAATATTGCTAGATGCTTCTCAAAAATTCACATCGCCCAATATTTTGCCTATCAATGTTTTGAATTGGAAAGGAAGGCTTATTAAAAGCAATGGAACTTCGCAAGAAATTGATTTAGAACCAGAAAATCCTTCTAGGGAAAACTTTAATTTATTGGTTAAAATTGATGATGGAGGAAAAATAGACGGGCAAGTAAGAATTCAACGTACCGATTATGATGCTTATCGTTTTAGAGTCGAAAATAATACGAAATCTCAGGAGGAATATCTTGAAAAATTGGAAGAACAATTAGGAGATCTTTCTATTACTAAGTATCGAATTCAAAACCAAAAGACAAATATAAATGAGGCTATTATGGAAACATTCGATTTTACCTCAAATGGACAATTGGAAATAATAGGAGGGAAATTTTTTATAAATCCGCTTTTGTTTTTAACCAGAGGAAAGAATCCATTTAATCAAGAAGTACGACAAATGCCAGTATATTTTGGATATAAAAACATAGAACGATTTAATTTGAATATTCAAATTCCAGAAGGATATGCTATTGAATCGGTACCAAAATCAATGAAAATCATTTCAGAAGATAAACAAGTGGTGTATTCATTAAATTGTTTGATCGATGAAGATAAAATTCAAATTATGAGTATTAGTGAAGTAAACAGTAGTACATTTGCACCAGAAGATTACGGTATGCTAAAAGATTTTTTTCAGAAAATTATCGTAAGTCAAAATGAAAAAATTGTACTAAAAAAAATATAATCATGGATTTGAAAAATGCTCAGTTAGATGTCGATAATTGGATAAAAGAACACGGAGTTCGCTATTTTAATGAATTGACCAATATGGCACAACTTACTGAAGAAGTAGGAGAGGTGGCTAGAATTATCGCCCGTCGTTACGGTGAACAATCCGAGAAAGAGAGTGACAAAAATAAAGATTTGGGGGAAGAATTAGCCGATGTTGTTTTTGTTGTTTTATGTTTAGCCAATCAAACCGGAATCGATTTGCAAGCTGCTTTTGATAAAAAAATGAATTTGAAATCGGTACGCGATAAAGACCGTCACAAAAACAACGATAAATTAAAATAATGTGATATGTCAAAGTAAAGCTTTGGTACCTCCTTTTTTTAAAATAAATTTGCCGAAAAGACCTAAACAACGCATTCTAAAATAATGAATTTACTAGTACAAACTTCTCATCACGATTTACAAGAACAAATTGCAATAACGGGTTCTAAAAGCGAAACCAATCGACTTTTATTACTACAGGCACTTTTTCCTAATATTACTTTGGCCAATACCTCCAACTCTGATGATAGCGAGGTGATGCAAAAAGCATTGAAAGGAAATGATGAAATAGTTGATATTCATCATGCTGGAACGGCAATGCGTTTTTTGACTGCTTATTTTGCAGTAAATGAAGGTAGAGAAGTAGTCTTGACGGGTTCACAAAGAATGACGGAACGTCCTATAAAAGTTTTGGTTGAGGCTTTGGTACAATTAGGAGCCAAAATTACCTATGAAAAAGAGGAAGGATACCCTCCAATTCGAATAAAAGGACAAAAAATAACCGCCAACAAAGTGAGTATTCCAGCCAATGTAAGTAGCCAGTATATTTCGGCTTTGCTTTTGGTTGCACCAAAATTGGAAAACGGAATAGAACTGACTCTTGAGGGCGAAATTACTTCTGTTCCTTATATTAAAATGACTTTGGCTTTGCTAAATGATTTGGATATAGAAACAAGTTTTGTTGGAAACGTAATAACGGTAAAACCTAAAAAAGAAGTAGCCTCCAAAGTAATGACTGTTGAATCAGATTGGAGTTCGGCTTCTTATTATTTTAGTTTAGTAGCTTTAGCCAAAACGGCTTCTGTTTCTTTAACCAGTTACAAGGAAACAAGTTTGCAAGGGGATTCGGCCTTAGTTGAAATTTACAAGCAAATGGGAGTTACTTCAAAATTTGAAGGCGATAAAATTACATTAACAAAACAAGAAGGTTTCGATTATAAAGACATTACTTTCGATTTAAATAATACTCCAGATATTGCTCAAACCATAGTTGTTACTTGTTTAGGTCTTGGAATTGGTTGCCATCTGACAGGTTTACACACTTTAAAAATCAAAGAAACCGATAGACTAGAAGCACTTAGAATCGAATTGACAAAATTAGGAGCTAATATATCTGTAACGAATGATAGTTTGACATTAGTGGCTACTAATACGATCAAAGAAGAAGTAAGAATTGCAACTTATAATGACCATAGAATGGCAATGGCTTTTGCACCATTAGGATTAAAAGTGCCAATCATTATTGATAATGCCGATGTAGTTTCAAAATCATATCCTGATTTTTGGGATGATCTAAAAAAATTAGGGTTTCTAGTTGTTCAAAAATGGTCATTTACCTAAAATTTTAATCGATAGTTTAACGGTTTTTTGTTCGGATAGGGTTAAGTCGATAAAAATAAACCTCTAAACACTTGACAACGCCTATTTCACAATCGTATATTTGCAACCCATTTAGTTATTTTGGTTTTCAAAATGATCTTTTTGGACATCCCGAGCATAGTCGAAGGATTAAACTTTTAAACAAACAGCAAATGAAATTATCTAATTTTAACTTCAACCTACCAAAAGAACTTCTTGCAGAATATCCGGCCGAAAACAGAGATGAGTCTCGTTTGATGATTGTTGACCGTAAGAATCAAACCATAACCCATAAAATGTTTAAAGATCTCATCGATTATTTTGACGATGGAGATGTTTTAATATTGAATAATACAAAAGTTTTTCCAGCTCGTTTGTACGGAAACAAAGAAAAAACTGGTGCTAGAATAGAAGTGTTTTTGCTAAGAGAACTAAATGCAGAACAAAGACTTTGGGATGTATTAGTTGATCCAGCTCGTAAAATTAGAATTGGAAATAAATTATACTTTGGTGACGATGATTCATTAGTTGCTGAGGTGATTGATAATACAACTTCTCGTGGTAGAACATTGCGTTTCCTTTATGATGGTTCTTATGAAGAATTTAGAAATAAATTGACTGAGCTTGGGGAAACTCCAATCCCAAAATATATTAACCGTGATGTAACTCCTGAAGATGCAGAACGTTACCAAACAATTTATGCTAAAGAAGAAGGTGCAGTAGCTGCTCCAACAGCAGGTTTACACTTTTCTAAGCATTTATTAAAAAGATTAGAAATCAAAGGAGTTAAATTTGCCGAAGTTACTCTTCATGTAGGTTTAGGAACTTTTAATCCGGTTGAGGTTGAAGATTTGTCTAAACACAAAATGGACTCGGAAGAATTAAAAATCACTCAGGAGGCTTGTGATATTGTAAATACTGCCAAAGTTGCTAAGAAAAGAATTTGTACCGTTGGGACAACTTCAATGCGTGCCGTAGAAAGTTCGGTTTCTTCACAAAATACACTAAATCCATATGATGGTTGGACCAATAAATTCGTTTTTCCTCCTCACGATTTTGCTATTCCAACTTGTATGATTACAAATTTCCATACACCAAAATCTACTTTGTTAATGATGGTTTCTGCTTTTTGTGGTCATGATTTAATGAAAAGAGCATACGAAGAAGCAATCAAAGAACAATACAAGTTCTATTCTTACGGTGATGCAATGTTAATTATCTAATTAGAAAATTTATATTTCAAAAAAACTCGTCAGCAATGACGAGTTTTTTTATGGTATAAAACCTGTTTTTATCTCAATCCCAGATGTATTTCCATGTACCGTCGGTTTGTTTTTTCCAGACTGTATGAAAAACTCCTTTCAGCGTTTCTGTTTTTCCATCAGTATTTTTTGAAATCCAATTGTATTTACCATAACTAGAAGCCATGTCTCCAGCATCCGAAACCCTTACATCGTCTGGAGTCCAAGTAACGGTTATGTTTCGGTATTTAGGATTAGAATAGTATTTTTTGATATTGTCTTTACCAATAATTAAGGTGTCGCGTTCTCTTTTGATGACAGCATTTGAATCTGCAAAATGATAAAAACTTTCAGCTAACCCTTTTTCGGCCACCATTTTTTCAAAGTCTTTTTCGGTTTTTACGATTTGTAATTTGATATAAGTTGTGTTTTTTTTGTCAGGTTTGGAGTTGCAACTGCAAAGAATCATCAGAATCATTAGATATTTATAACAGGTTCTCATCTCCTAATATTATTTTTTAAACATTTTGGATAATATTCCAAATGCTCCTCTAATAAATGTAGCACTAGTTACAACTTTCAAAACTGATTTTGTAACTACACTTGCCGTGCTTGGTTCGTTGCTTTTTGTTTTTTTTACTTCTTCCTTCTCGATAACTGTAGCTTGTTCTTGTGCAGTTTCTATTTTTTGTGTAAGTATTTCATAGGCACTTTCACGATCTATGGCCTCATTGTACTTTTTAACTAATTTTGATTTTGAATTGATTTCTTGAATCTCAGAATCTGTCAAAACATCCATTCTGCTCATAGGAGCTCGCATCATTGTTGCTACTAAAGGAGTTGGTATCCCTTTTTCGTTTAAAGCTGTCACAAATGCTTCTCCAATTCCTAAGCTTGTCAGAACTTCTGCTGTTTTGTAATAGTCTGAGGTAGGATAATTATCAGCCGATTGTTTGATGGCTTGTCTGTCATTGGCAGTAAAAGCTCTTAAAGCATGTTGGATTTTTAATCCGAGTTGTGCCAAAACACCACTAGGGACATCCATAGGATTTTGGGTTATAAAATAAATACCGATTCCTTTGGAGCGAATCAATTTGACTATGGTTTCTATTTGTTCCAATAATACTTTGCTAGCTTCATTAAAGATTAAATGTGCTTCGTCTATAAATAGAACAAGTTCTGGCTGGTCAGCATCTCCTTTCTCTGGCATTTGTTGGTATATTTCGGCCAATAAACTCAACATGAAAGTAGAGAATAATTTGGGTTTGTCCTGAATGTCTGTTAATCGTATTATGTTAATATAGCCTTTTCCGTTTTCATCGATTCGCATGAGGTCGTCGATTTCAAATGATAATTCTCCAAAAAACAAATCAGCACCTTGTTGTTCTAACTCAATTATTTTTCTAAGAATTGTCCCTGTAGTCGAAGTGGATATTTTGCCATAACTGGCTTCAATCTCATCTTTTCCTTCTTCTGTTATATAGCTAATGACTTTTTTGATGTCTTTCAAATCTAATAAAGGCATTTTGTTGTCATCGCAGTATTTAAAAATAACCGCAAGAACTCCAGATTGAGTGTCATTGAGATCCAAAATTCTTGAAAAAAGAACTGGACCAAATTCAGAAACTGTCGATCTAAGTCTAACTCCATCTTGTTTAGACAAGCTCATTAGTTCGACTGGGAAACTTGATACATTATAAGGAATGTTTAATTTCGCATGACGTTCTTTTATGAAGTCTTTTTCTTCTCCTTCTTTTGCGATACCACTAAAATCTCCTTTTATATCCATCATTAATACTGGAATCCCAAAAGAAGATAGTTGTTCAGAGAGCACCTGAATTGTTTTTGTTTTTCCTGTTCCAGTTGCGCCAGCAATTAGTCCGTGTCTGTTTAAGGTTTTAAGTGGAATTTTCACATGTGCATCAGCTAATACTTCACCGTCAAGTATAGAACTTCCTAGTGTTATACTGTCACCTTTTGATAAATAACCGTCGTTTATTTGCTGAATAAAATTTTCTTTTTTGCCCATTACGATTAGATTTTATTATTATTTGCAAGTTATTAAATATTCTCCAATTGATATAATCAAGAATTTTCTATTATAAATTATCACAAAAAGATACTGATTTGATAAGATTATTAGGTTTTTGTTGTATGCCTTTTTTAAAGAAAAAAACTTTAAATGCTTAAAATTGATTTGTTTTTAAATTTTTTATAATGTTTTAATAGAAATAATATCTAATTATTCTTAAAAAACGTTGTAGTACTGTCTTTAGATTAAAAGAAATTATGAGATTACTGAAAAAAAAGTTTTTTTATTTGAACTAAAAAATTAAATTTGCTCCAATACAAGTTTATTAAAACTAAAATAAATATTTAAAATTTAAAAAAAATGGCAAACGTTAAAGTTAAAAAAGAAAGCACTTCAAAAGGTGGAGGAATGGTTTCAGGAATTATTATTGCATTATGTATTTTTGTAGGTTATTTGGTTTGGTCTCAAATAATGGGAGATGCATCAAACTTTGAAGGAGGAGATGCAGAAAAAGGACATCCACTTAATTTATTAGGTACAGTTTATAAAGGAGGTATTATCGTACCAGTATTATTAGGTTTGTTATTAATGGTTTTGGTTTTCTCTATTGAAAGATTTTTTGTTATCACAAAAGCTGCTGGAAAAGGTAATTTAGATAAATTCATGCAAACTATTCAAACTAGCATCAAATCAGGAGATATTGATGGTGCTATTGTTTCATGTGATAAACAACAAGGTTCTGTTGCAAATGCAATTAAATCTGCATTAATTAAATACCAAGATGTTAAAAAAGAAGGATTCAATAGTGAAGAAGCTTCTGAAGTAATTCATAAAGAAATCGAAGAGGTTACTGCTCTTGAAATGCCAATGTTAGAGAAAAACATGACAATCATTTCTTCTTTAGTATCTTTAGGAACTCTTGGAGGATTATTAGGTACAGTATCAGGGATGATTAAAGCGTTTGGTGCTTTGGCAACTGCTGGAACTCCAGACCAAGCTGCACTTGCTGTTGGTATCTCTGAGGCTTTGATTAATACAGCTACAGGGATCTCTACTTCTATCGCTGCAATTATTGCTTACAACTTCTTTACTTCAAAAATTGATGATTTAACTTACTCTATTGATGAGGCTGGTACTACAATCGTAAATACTTACAGACACTTTAGAGGTAGTTTAAAACAATAATTAAATTAATTTTGATATTTTAAATATCAAATAAAATATAAAATAATGGGAAAAATAGTAATGAAGAAAAAGTCCACATCTACCGATATGACGGCGATGTGTGATGTTGCGTTTCTTTTGCTAACGTTCTTTATTTTGACAGCCACTGCTAAAACACCTGAGGTATTACCAGTTGATACTCCACAATCTACTGTGCAAACTAAGTTGCCAGCAGATAACTTGTCTATGTTGACAATTGGTAAGGTAGAGGGGAAAACAGCAGTGTTTTTTGACCTTAAAGGAAAAGATGTTCGTGTGAAGGCTCTTGAATTTATGTCAGATAAATATAATGTTTCTTTTACGGATCAAGAAAAAGAACAATTTGGATTAATGGAAAGTTTTGGGGTGCCTATTCAGAATTTAAAAGAAATTTTAAATATGAAATCAGCTGATAGAAATAAAGCAGGACAACCTGGGATTCCTAAAGATTCATTAGATAACCAATTGAAAGATTGGGTTCTTTATTCTCGTAAAGCTAATATTGAAGTTAACAATAAAGAATTGAATTTTGCAATTAAAGGGGATGCGAAAGAGCAATATCCTGCAATCAAACAAGTAATGGACTTATTGCAAGATCAAAAAGTTAATAGCTTTAACTTGGTTACAGGTTTAAGAGGAAAGAATTTTTAATTAAAAAAGACACACTAAAATGGCTGAATTAAATACCGACAGTGGCGGTGGTAAAAAAGGCGGTGGCAAGGTAAGAAGTAAAAAACAAAACTCTAAGGTAGATTTAACTGCCATGGTGGATTTGGCTTTCTTATTGATCACATTCTTTATGCTTACTACCACCTTGTCTAAACCTCAATCCATGGATTTGACGTTGCCAGATAAAGATGATAATAAAACTGTAAAGAATGATATTAAAGTTGACGAAAACAAAACGTTAACTTTATTGTTAGGAGAAAATGGCAAATTGGTTAGTTATATGGGTATGGTTACAACACCATTGGTAGCTCCAAAAGACTTTTCTTATGGTAAAGATGGAATTCGTCAAGAATTGTTAAAAAGAATGGAGCAAGTTAAGCAATATTCTACCGCTAAAGGAGAGCCTGGAAAGGGAATGATCGTAATCATTAAACCTAGTAAAAAATCGACTTACCGTAATCTGGTTGATGTATTGGATGAAATGGCTATAGTAGGGGTTAATAAGACTGGTTCTTATGCAATCGTTAACGATTTTTTACCAGAAGAAGTAAAATTGTTAGAGGGTAACAAATAATTGTTCCTAATAACCTAATAATTAAGAAAAATGAAATTAGATTTAATAAAAAATCAATGGGTTGAGATCGTTTTTGAAGGGCGTAATAAGCTTTATGGAGCTTATGAGCTGAGAAAATCGAATCGCAGGACTTCTATGCGAGCTCTTATCATTGGTAGCATACTTTTTGCTCTAGCTATTAGTGCACCTCTTATTGCAAATATGTTGCCAGAAGGTGAAGAAACTGTAGATAACGACATTAAGATTACAGCAGTTAAATTGCCACCAAAGAAAAAAGTAGAAGCTCCTAAAGATCTAGCACCACCACCACCTCCACCTCCAAAACAAGATCAGGTTAAATTCGTTAAACCTGTTGTTGCTAAAGCTGAAGAGGTTACGGAGGATATACCAAAAATGGACGATATCAAAGATAAAAAGACTGGTGCTGAGACTATCAAAGGGGATCCAGATGCGCCTCTTACAGTTGAAGAAGTAGGTAATGGACCAGTAGTTGAAGTTATTGCTGAAGATACAAGTGTTCACTCTTTGGCAGGTATTGAACAAAAACCTGAGTTCCCAGGAGGTATTGAGAAATTTTATGCTTTCGTAGCTAAAAACTACCAAACTCCTGAAGAAGAAGGGCTTAAGGGTAAAGTATATGTTACTTTCGTTGTTGAAAAAGATGGTTCTCTAACAGATATCAAAGTAATTAGGGATATAGGTTATGGAACTGGAAAAGAAGCTATTAGGGTTTTGAATAAATGTCCTAAATGGCTTCCAGGAGAGCAAAATGGTAAAAAGGTAAGGGTGTTATATTCTTTGCCGATTACGATTCAAACAGCTGAATAATGTTAAGTAATTTATTTAATAATTTTATGAAGAAATCGCTTATTGAGCGATTTCTTCTTATTATAACCATATTGGTTTTTGTAGCCTATTTCTTTTTAGGGCTAATGGTGATTTTTTGGGATAATCTTCCTTTTGAAATGAGAATACAATATAGAATCGCTTTAGGCGTTGTGTTAATTGTGTATTCTATTATTCGTTTTTTTCGCTTCTATAATTCAAATAAAGATTAGTTATGTCTAAGTTTAAATATTCCTTGTTTTTATTATCAATTGTTTTCATTTTTTTTAGTTGTAAGAAAAATGAAAATTTAGATTCTAATGGTGAGACAATTTTAAAAGGGAAAACAACTATCCTTGTTGATGAGACAGTTACTCCAATTATCGAAGATCAAGTAATGGTTTTTGAAAGTAGTTATGATGCAAAGATTACTTTGGTATCTAAATCAGAGGCTGAAGTGCTAAATGCTTTATTTGACAAAAAAGCAAGTATCGTTGTTTTGGCTCGTGATTTAACTAAAAAAGAGTTAAATATCTTTGAGCAAAGAAAAATAATGCCTAAAATTACAAAGTTTGCAACTGATGGAATTGCTTTTGTATCCAATAAGTCAAATAATGATACATTGATAAGTGTTAAGGAAGTCGTTGATTTTATGAAAGGAGATAGGGCTTCAAAAATTAAAGGATTAGTTTTTGATAACCCAAATTCTAGTACAGTTAGTTATATGAATAACTTAGCAGGCCTATCAAGTTTACCTGAAAAAGATATCTATACGTTCAAAACTAATAATGATGTCATAAAATTTGTTTCTGAAAACGATGGCATGATTGGTGTGGTTGGTGTTAATTGGTTGTCACAACCAAATCCTTCAATGTCAACAATAGTTAAAAATATTAATATCTTAAATGTAAAGGGGCAAACAAAAGAAGGGTATTATGCGCCTACTCAAAGTAATTTTGCCGAAGGAACCTATCCGTTACTAAGAGATTTATATATTGTAAATTGTCAAGGATATAATGGTTTAGGAATGGGGTTTGCTTCTTTCGTCGCTGGTGATATTGGACAAAGAATAATTTTAAAATCAGGTTTATTACCTTATAAAATTCCGACAAGGAATTTAAATATTGTAAAGAATAAATCTAATAGTGAAAAGAAATAGTATAAATTAATATAATGAAGATGAACAAAGTTAAAGTTTTAAGTATTGCCTTATTGGCTGGAGTTGGAATCAGCCAAGCACAGGATATTGATCAAGCTAGAAAAGCAATTGATGCTGAACAATTTGAAAGTGCAAAATCAATTTTAAAATCGATAATTGCTGCAAAACCTACCGATGGTATAGCTGATTTTTATTTAGGTAATGTATATTTATTGCAAAATAATGCTGACTCAGCAAAGATTTATTATGAAAAGGGACTTTCTGATTCTGATGCTGCTAATTTAAACAACATTGGATTAGGATTGATTGATTTAGACAATGCTAATCCTTCAGCTGCAGAACAAAAGTTTGCTCTAGCTACTAAAAATTTAAAGAAAAAAGATATTGAGGAGTATATATTCATTGGTAGAGCATATACATTATCTCACAATCCAGATTACAAAAAAGCTATTGAGTATTTGAATAAAGCAAAACTTGTAAAACCAGAAGATCCTCAATTAAATTTAGCTTTAGGGAATGCTTATTATGGTGACAAAAATCAAAATGAAGCATACTCGGCTTATAGAGCAGCATATGCGTCAGATAATACTTTGATAAGAGCTA
The DNA here is from genome assembly GCF_040045115.1 of Flavobacterium adhaerens. Lineage (NCBI taxonomy): Bacteria > Pseudomonadati > Bacteroidota > Flavobacteriia > Flavobacteriales > Flavobacteriaceae > Flavobacterium > Flavobacterium adhaerens. The sequence continues at coordinate 198,322 of NZ_JBDLZX010000009.1, forward strand.
AAATGCAATTAGGTGTTTTGTTAAAAGGAGCAAAAGCTTATACTGAGGCTATAAAAGCTTTTGATGAAGTAATTGGTATTAATGCAAACTACGGTCCTGTTTATCGTGAATTAGCTGAAACCTATTACTTGTGGGGAAGAAACGAGCCATCTAAATACAGAATGTATATAGATAGAGCTTTGGTTAATTACGAGAAATATTTGACTCTAACGGATTATTCTTTAAGTTCAAGAATGCGTCATGCTGATTTCTTAGTATTGGCTGGGGAATACAAAGCATTGGAAGTTGAAGCTAATAAAATGGTAGAGTTGGATAAGGTTAACCCTAGAATCTTACGTTATTTAGGAATCTCAGCTTACCAAAACGGTAATTATGATGTAGCCATTAAGTCATTAGAAAGCTTTACATCTGTACCAACTAATAAAATTATTGCTTTTGATTATCAAATTTTAGGTTTGTCAAAAATTAAAAAAGCAGTGGGGACTGATGGAGCTAATCTTGATAGCGCTTTATTTGAAAATGGTTTATTAGATTTAAATAAATCTTCTCAAATGGATCCTAATGGTTTGTCAACAAATGTTAGCGAATTAGGTAAAAGTTTATATGAATCTAAATTGTTTAAACAAGCTAGTGCTCTTTTTACAGTCGCTGTTCAAAATAAAGAATCAAAATCATATGTGTTAGATAATTTCTATTTAGGAAATAGTTATTATTTTGAGAATGCTGGGAAAGAAGCAGCTCAACGCGATACCGCTGGTCTTCAAAAAGGTGATTTGGCTTATGGTGCCGTGATCGAGGCTTCTCCTAAAACTCAAGATGCTTATTTGTATAGAGCTAGAATAAATAGTTTGTTAGAAAATGATGAAATGACTATTAAGTACTATACTGAATATGTTAATGTTGTTACAGAAAAAGGTCCTGAAGAATTAGCTAAGCCTGCTGTTGTTAAAAAAGTAATTGAGAGTTATAACACTACAGGAGCTAGTTATGCTAATTTCGATAAAGCAAAAGCAATTGAGTATTTTAATAAAACATTAAGTATCGATCCAGCTAATCAATACGCTTTGGATTCATTGAAATCTTTAAAATAATCATTAAAAATAATTTAATCAAACGGCAATCAGAAATGGTTGCCGTTTTTTTATATAATTTATTGCTTCTAGTTTTGTTTTATAGTGACTCTTCGCATTTCTATTAATTGCGTATCTTTGCAAACTAAATTTATATAATGTTATCTAAAGAGGTTCAATTAGAAGTTAATAAAGGAAAAATGCTTCCGTTAATGGAAGAGTTTTATACAATACAAGGCGAAGGCTTTCATACAGGTACTGCTGCCTATTTTATACGTATTGGAGGTTGTGATGTTGGATGTCATTGGTGTGATGTTAAAGAAAGTTGGAATGCTGAATTACATCCTCCGACAAAAATTGATTTGATTGTGAATAATGCAACGAAATTTGCTGATACTATTGTTGTGACCGGAGGGGAACCTCTTATGTGGGATATGGAACCGTTGACGGCTGAGTTAAAGAATAATAACTTAAGAGTTCATATAGAGACTTCTGGTGCCTATCCTTTAAGTGGGACTTGGGATTGGATTTGTCTTTCCCCTAAGAAAAACAAATTGCCAACCAAAACTGTTTATGAGAATGCTGATGAACTAAAGGTGATTATTTATAATAAACATGATTTTGTTTTTGCCGAAGAACAAGCTGAAAAAGTAAATTCTAATGCAATTCTATTTCTACAACCAGAATGGAGTAAAAAAGAAGAAATTACTCCTCTAATAGTTGATTATGTCATGAATAATCCTAAATGGAGAGTGTCTTTACAAACGCATAAGTATTTGAATATTCCTTAATTTTTTTGTAAAATTTATTTTTTAGGTTGCTAATTACCTCGAATTGTTGAGGCTAATGGCAACTTTTTTTATTGTGCAAATTTCTTTTGTTTTTAGTGGAATTTACGCCTATTGTAAGTTGTAGTTTGTTAAAACGTTTTATTTCGGTAATTAGTCTGTTTTTTTTGTGCTTTTTTATAGATTTAAAGAAGATATTTTATGAGTATATGATAATTTTATTAACTTATTTTTATATATTTGATTTTATTATCTTAAAATTTAAGTTTTATTGATAAAAAAATACTTTCCGATTGTTTTAAGTATAATCATAAATAAATTGAAATAACTTATGAAAAGAATTTTACTTTCTATTATTGCTTTGTTTGTTGTTAGTCTTGCTTCGGCTCAAGTTACTGCAACTATAGTTGATGATGCACCTTATAATTATGAAGAGGTGGAGGTGAGGCCTGAATTCCCTGGAGGGCATAGGGCTATGATGGAGTTTATTGCGGCCAATTTTAAAATTCCTGATTATGACGGAGGAGGCGGAACAATAAAAGTTGATTTTATTATAGAAGCTGATGGTAATATTTCAAATGTCAAGGTTGTTAAAGATCTTGGAGGAGGTACTGGAGTTGAGGCAAAACGAGTAATCAGCTCTTTCCCTCAATGGTCTTCTGGTGAGCATGGAGGTAAAAAAATTAGAGTATTGTATCATTTACCAATAAAAATCGCAAGTCAGGGGTAAATCTTGCAAATAAGAAACGCTTAAAAAGGTCAAATGTGGTATTTTCTCATTTGACCTTTTTTTAAATAAATAGTCTTGCTAGATAGTCATAATGTTCTCCTTCCTGAATCAGTTCGCATTTTAAGTCATTTGCGAATGCTACATTTTGTAAGGTGTTGTAATCAAGATAGAGCCAAGGGAACGGTTCTTCGTTTTCGTTTTTGTACTTGATGTTAAAAGTTAATTCGCCATAATAACTTGTGTCTGGAATCCATTTGCCTCCGTCTTCATCTTCGTCAAACATATAAATTAGGTCGGAGGAATCAATCAGGATTTGACCATTTGGGTTAAGGAGTTCTTTTAGTTTTTGTAAATATTTAGGAGTTTCTTTTAGTGTCCCAAAAATACCAGTCCCATTCATTAAAGCCAAAATAGTATCAAATTTTTCGTTTTCTAAAGTTATTATGTCTTGAACTTTGGTATTATTTAGTCCTCGGAGTTTACAAGTGTGTATAGCACCTTCTGAAATGTCAATCGACATTACGTCTAGGTTTTTATCGTTTTGAATGATTAAACTATGACTTCCTGCGCCACAACCAATGTCAAGAACTCTTCCTTTGGTTAGTTCTATTGCTTTTTGTTCAATAATTGGCATTTCATTAAAGTTTCGAAATAAATAAGCGACACTCATTTCGTCTTCTTCTGAAATCGAAGTTTCGGTAATTAAGTTTTCGGGATTGTTATTGGTTTGGTAATCAAGTATTGCTTTTCCAAATAGGTCTTTCATAAATTTAGATCCAAGTTTAAATTTTAGAGTTCAAAGTTTAGTATTTTTGCGACTTCATAAATATATTTGAAATTGAAACCAGCTTTAAACGAATTAGGGAAACTTGCCAAAGATAAGCATATCGAGAATAAAAAGTATTTTGATAAGCTAAAAAAGAGGCCCCCAAAGAATTTGGATTATATAATGCAAGATATTCATGATAACGAATTCAATAAAACTGATTGTTTAAAATGTGCTAATTGTTGTAAAACAACAGGACCTTTGTTTACTTTGGCTGATATAGAGAGAATTTCTAAATTTTTCAGGCAAAAACCCCAGCAGTTTATTGAGCAATATTTGCGTGTCGATGAGGAGAATGATTATGTTTTACAAAGTGTTCCTTGTACTTTTTTAGATAATGAAAATGCTTGTTTGATTTATGATGTTCGACCTAAAGCATGTAGAGAATTTCCGCATACCGATAGAAAAAAGTTTCAGCAAATTAGTGATTTGACTCTTAAGAATGTGGCAATTTGTCCTGCAGCTTATAATATTGTGGAAGAAATGAAAAAGAAAATTCAGCTTTGATATTTTTTGTATGTATAAAAATATAAATGTCCTTAGGATTATCTTGTGTATATTTGTTTCGTTACCAAAATAGATTGATTTGAATTTAGAATACTTCATTGCGAAAAGGCTTATAACCGCTAAAGATTATAAAAGTAGTATCTCAGCTCCAATAATTAATATTGCGATATCAGCTATTGCTATCGGGATGGTTATGATGATTGTTTCGGTGGCAACAGGAATTGGTTTGCAAAATAAGATACGTGAAAAAATTGCAGCCTTCAATGGGCATATTATAATTTCGAATTACGATAATAATCAATCAGAAATTACCGTTTCTCCGATCGACACGAAGCAAGATTTTTATCCAAATTTCAATTCGGTATCTGGAATAGATCATATTCAGGTAGTTGCAAACAAGGCAGGGATTATTAGGACAGAAACTGCTTTCGAGGGGATTATTTTTAAAGGTGTTGATGCTGATTACCGTTGGAAAAATATAAAAGAGTATTTGGTTTCTGGGAGATTACCTAATCTGTCTCAAAATGTTTCTCAAGAAGTTGTGATTTCTCAATTTTTAGCCAATCGATTAGGGCTAAAAGTGGGTGATTCTTTCAATACTTTTTTTATGAAAGAAAATCAAAGTCAATTACCGAATATTCGAAGATTCAAAATTGCAGGGGTTTTTAATTCTGGATTTCAGCAGTTTGATGCAACCTATATTATTGGTGATATTCGTCATATTCAGCGAATTAATAGATGGAATAAAGGTCAAATTGGGGCTTTTGAGGTTTTTGTTAAAGATTTTAATTCTATTAAAGAAACAGGGGATCAGGTGTATAAGCATACATCTTCAACCTTGGATACCAAAACCATTATCGAAAAATATAGTTATATTTTTGAATGGTTAAAGCTTTTTGATTTTAATATAGTGGTAATTTTGGTAGTGATGATATTGGTTGCGACTATAAATATGGTGGTAGCTTTGTTGGTTCTGATTTTAGAACGTACTCAGATGATTGGTATTCTTAAGGCATTAGGAGCTAATAATTGGTCGGTACGAAAGGTTTTTCTTTATAACGCATTTTATCTTACTGTGAGAGGTTTGCTTTGGGGGAACGGTATTGGAATTGTGATTTTGTTGTTGCAACAGCAATTTGGGATTGTGAAACTAAATCCTGAAAATTATTATGTAAATCAGGCTCCGGTTTATCTCGATTTGAGTTATATTCTTGGTTTGAATTTTCTCACGGTAACAGTATGTGCTTTGGTTTTGTTAATACCTTCCTATATAGTAACAAAAATTTCGCCTGTCAAAGCAATACGATTCGATTAATTTTTTCCTTTATAGCTATTTCCTGCTGTTCACTAGAAGCTCTCGTTACCAGCCTTATTTTTCTAAGGCTCCGCAGGAGCTTCCGTTGGTCGCTCTGCTGGTCCAAGAAAAGTGTGGTGGCTGGTTAGCCTCGAGGCTTTTCGTTTCCATCAGGGCTAGAGGGATGAGATGAAAAGAGTGGAACCTTATATATACATATGTATTATAGTAAAGCAAGAAATAGCTAAGAATTATCAAATAATGAAGTAAAAATCGGCAAAACTCATTAAGATCTCCTTGGATAAACTATTAAA